>JAGCOT010000030.1 GCA_017645365.1 Neisseriaceae bacterium | reverse complement strand
ATGGCATTGACCGCAAATCTTTCCCACTTTTCTTGAAAGAATGTGAGTTTAGATTTAACTATGGGACACCAAAACAGCAACTCAAAACATTGCGAAAATGGTGTGGAATTTAACAATTTTTTGGGCTAATCTAATACAGCCCCGGAAACAATGTTATGAAAGTTGCGATTACTTCTCAAAACCGTAAAACAGTCAGTTCGCACGCAGGAAAATGTTGTCATTTCTTTTTGTTTGACACCGAAAAAGATATGACGCAGCCCGAGCAATCCATTATTCTGTCGCCACAACAAATGTTTCGTCATCAGCGACTGAATGAATCACACCCACTGATGATTGCCGATGTGTTAATTACAGGCAGCATTGGTGAAAATTTGTTCAAACAATGGCAACAAGCAGGTAAAAAAGTTTATGTTACGGCTGAACTTGACCCTGTACGGGCGTTGCAAGCAATTTGTTAATTTTTAGGAGATAAAAAATGTGGTATTTTGCATGGCTTTTAGGCGTGGGTTTTGCGGTATTATTTGCTATTCTCTGTGCGATGTGGGGAGAATTTGAACAAGAACGCGAACAACTCAAACATCATGCAACAGAGTAAAACAACAACGGAAGGCAAAATGCAGCCTGTGTTATTGATGTGGGGCATTGTGCTGATGATAGTTTTAAGCCTTGCCCCTTTTTTATTGGTCAAACCACAAGACGGTTCAGCAGACCACACATTATCATCATTGCTGATGTGGTCTATGAGTGCAGCATTTGTACGCGGTTTTGGTTTTATACCTCAAAATCGTTTTGCTCGTTATCTTTTAGGCTCGTTCGCGGTGATGGCTACAACAGCAGCAGCATTATTTTGGCGTTTTGGCATGATGGCATAATCGAATCACTTCAAAATAAACAAGACTTTTTCGCGTCCATCCATTCATACAGTCAACTTATTGAAAATCAAGAAGAATTTTAAAATAGCGTTATCTTTATTTTTGCAGTCTATCATAACTGCCATTCACGACAGCCCTTAAAAAATGTCATATTTTATTTCAAATTGCCTAACTGCTTCAAAACTCCCTCACTGATTAACTATTACAGCTTGGTTACTGATGGCCAATGGCAAAGAAATAGTCTTGCGAGTAAGTGAATTGATGAAATTCAATACGCAATATTTTGAAAATCAACAAAATGTGCAATATAAAAAGACGAAATATGTTAGAAGCATGCTCAATGTATGAATGTAATTTCAGGCTGCCTATAAAGAATAATTGAATACATCTGTGAACTGTTCACAGATTTTCAGGCAGCCTGAAAGTTTAAGAATGTGTTTTACGGCAAGCAATCATGTAGTTGACATCTACTTGGTCGGAAAAAGCATATTGCTGTGTGATGGGGTTGTAGGTTAGCCCTTTTAATGTAACCGTTTCCAAATGTGCTTGACGACACATACGCACCAACTCGGATGGGGCGATGAATTTTTTAAAATCATGCGTTCCTTTGGGCAGCATTTTTAAAAGGTATTCCGCAGCAATAATCGCATGAAGATAGGATTTTATATTACGGTTAAGCGTAGAAAAAAAGACATAACCATCAGGACGCACCAATTTTGCACAGGCATTGATGATGGATGATGGGTCTGGAACATGTTCTAACATTTCCATACACACAATGTGATGAAAGTGTTCTGGTTTTTCCAATGCAAAATCTTCAACCGCTACACAACGATATTCTATGGAAAGTCCTTTGGATTGGGCGTGTTGTTGAGCCACTGCCAATGATGCTTCTGCCAAATCAATGCCCGTCATATTGGCATCAGCGGAGGCTAATGCTTCTGTCAAAATACCACCGCCACAGCCAATGTCGGCAAGATTTTCATCTTTTACAGTGATATGATCTTGAATAAATTGCAATCGCAAAGGGTTGATGTCGTGTAAGGTTTTGAATTTTCCTTGTTTATCCCACCATTCTTGTGATAATTGACTGAATTTTTCAACTTCTTGATAATCGACATTCATCATAGATACTCTGTTTTTTAAGTGTTGCGTTTATTATAACCGAAAGCATGACATTACAATGTTTCATTGGCACGATTTCGGTATAATGTCGGGATTTTGATATGAATTAAGGCGGAGTATTTATGAGCGATTGTATCTTTTGTAAAATCATTCAAAAAGAAATTCCATCTACCATCGTTTATGAAGACGATGATATGTTGGCGTTTAAAGATATTCATCCTGCTGCTCCTGTGCATCTTTTGTTGATTCCCAAAAAACACATTGCATCATTGCAAGAATTAAGCGAACAAGATGCAGGCTTAATCGGCAAAATGATGCTTGCGGTTCCTAAAATTGCCGCACAAAACGGATTGCAGGGTGGTTTTAAAACGCATATCAATACAGGTAAAAATGGCGGACAAGAAGTCTTTCATCTGCACATTCACATTATGGGCAAACCTGCTTAAAAATAAATTTGAAGGAAAAAATAATGGGTATATCAGTTTGGCAATTACTTATTTTGTTGGTTGTGGTAATTTTGATTTTCGGTACTAAAAAATTGCGTGGTGTTGGCAAGGATTTAGGGGCTGCGGTGCACGATTTTAAAGAAGGTCTCAATCAAGAAACTTCCAACAGTGCAAAATCTGAAAAAGTCGAAGACAAAAATTCTGACGACAAGGCAGTTTAATGTTTGATTTTGGTTTTAGCGAAATTCTTTTGGTAGGCGTGATTGCACTCATCATTTTGGGTCCAGAGCGTTTGCCAAAGGTGGCTCGTTGGGCAGGGCAAATGCTGGGCAAAATTCGCAACTTTGTTTCAAGCGTTAAGACGGATATTTCTTCACAGGTGGATTTTCAAGAATGGCAGGATTTAAGCAATAATCTTCGCCGTGATATGGAAGACAGCATTCACAGTTTGGAACAAAAAGTCAGCGAACTGCGTTCTAATTTGGAAGATACCATCGACAGGCCCCCTGAAAACCATATGTCAGAAGATTTTGCTGAAAAAACCGAACAATTTTATCAACACAAGCGTGCGGCTTTGCAAAAACAACGCCGTCAACGCTTATCTATGAAAAACCAAAAGCGTTCTGCTTTTCGACATCGTCGTTAATCTATGGAAAATAATACTGATTTGCCAGAAACCCTAGAAACAGAACAAACCATTGTGGAGCATCTGATTGAATTACGCACTCGACTGATGCGTATCTTAATGGGTATTGTGCTTGTGTTGCTGGTGTTATTGCCTTTTTCGCAAACCATTTATACTATGGCGGCACAGCCGTTGATTGATGCCTTGCCAGCAGGCAGCAGCATGATTGCAACCGAAGTCATTGCTCCATTTTTTGTTCCACTGAAAGTAACTTTAATGGTAGCGTTTTTAGTCAGTTTGCCGCATACCTTATATCAACTTTGGGCCTTTGTCGCTCCTGCTTTATATCAGAATGAAAAACGATTGATTTTGCCTTTGATTGTTTCTTCAACCGTTTTATTTTTCATTGGCATGGCGTTTGCTTACTTTTTTGTTTTTCCAGCCGTTTTTCATTTTATGGAAAAAGTAACGCCAGAAGGCGTGAGTATGGCCACCGATATTGACAAATATCTTTCTTTTATTTTGGGCATGTTTGTGGCTTTTGGGGTTTCGTTTGAGGTGCCAGTGGTGGTGGTACTGTTGCATCGTATTGGCTTGGTGAGTTTGGAAAAACTCAAATTGGCACGCCCTTATGTGATTGTGGCTACTTTTGCGATTGCGGCACTGATTACGCCGCCTGATATTCTTTCGCAGACCATGTTGGCGATTCCCATGATTTTATTATATGAATTTGGCTTGCTGGCTTGTCGTGCAGCCCGTCCTAAATCTATTGCTTCCCAAGAAGAAAATACCGCATCATGACGCAAAGACAATGGTTTCAAAACGGTGCGATTATTTCACTCATAGCACTCATTGTATTGTGTTTTTTATGGGAATGGAAAATCGCTCCCATTCGTGAAAACGGTTCATGGCTATTATTAAAAGTTTTGCCCTTGTGTATTCCGTTTTCAGGCTGCCTGAAAGGGAAAAAATACACTTTTCAATACAGCACTTTGCTGATTGTTTTTTATTTATTAGAAGGAGTTATGCGATTGACTGACCGTTTATTGGCATCGCAAATTTGTGCGGCATTAGAAATGGTTTTAAGTCTATCTTTCTTTATTTTTTGCCTATTGTTTATTCGCAGTTTAAGAGTATGAAAAATCTGCTGAAATGGTTTTTAAACCCATCGCATTTAGCCCTGATTTTTTTAGGGCTTATTTTCAGCCTGCCTTTTTCTTTGGCAAATCGCACAGGATTACAGCCGAGTTTTTATTTAGAAAGTTTGTCTTTTTTATTGTTATGGCTGATGGTGTTGATGGTGGCGTGGCATCATCATTTAGTTTGGCATAAAAATGCGACGGTTTTATGTTTGATAGGAATGTATTTTCCTGTGCAAATGCTTTTTCAGCCTGCCGTGTATCCTGTATTTTCTTGGTTGATGCTTTTCATCATGGTGAGTTTGGCGTTTGCGGTTTTGGCGATATCTGCTTTGATTGATCATTATGGTAAAGAGAAAATTTTATGGGTCATTAGCGTATCTTTACTTATAGCCACTTTGTTTCAATGTTTTGTATCGTGGATACAATATTTCAACATGACCCATTATTTTCATGGCTTTTTAATGCAACCCAAAGACCATTTTTATGTTTTTGGACAATTAGCCCAACGCAATCATTTAGGGCATTTTATGATGTGGGGTTTGTTGGCAGGGATTTATTTGTATATTGAAAAAACTTCGCCCAAAGTCATTTTGTCGTGTATTGCTTTGATTGTGTTCACATTTGGTTTGATGAGTTCTCGCACGGCGATTTTATATGTCATGGTTTTGATGATAGTCAGTTTGTTGTATCGTTATTTTCGACCGCAGCAAAAAGCGATGGCGAATACCATCATCATCATCATGCTGTCGATTATTGTGATTCAATGGTTGATGCCTTTATGGTTGAATCAATTTCAAAGTGGATTGCATCGTTTATCTCATGGTGAAGATGCTTCTCGTTTGCACGAATGGCATAAAGCGTGGTTGGTTTTTCTTGAAAACCCATGGTTTGGAATAGGTTGGCAGGGCTATGCTTCTGCGGGTTTCGAAATGGAAAGAAACTTTCGTTTTCAGGATGCCCCGCATCTGAATATTTTATTTACCCATTGCCATAACAGCATTTTGCAATTATTAGCAGAAACAGGATTGATTGGCACGGGACTTATCATTGGTGGATTGATTTATATAACCGCACCACTTTTCCGTCTGCCTGCCAATCATGGTGATTTTTTCATTATGGGTGTTTTGTTGGTATCTTTGATTCACAGCAATTTGGAATATCCCTTGTGGTATTTGTATTTTCTGATTCCTTTTGTACTGCTTGCCAATATCTCAAACCATTTTCAGGCTGCCTGTAAGACGGTTCATGCTCAAAAAATCATGACTATTATGGCAACGGTGATGATTGCCATGACGCTGAATGGTTTTTATCAATATCATCAACTGAATCGACTGTATCGTTCGCCCAATTTAACGGCTTCTCAAAAGGCAGAAGCTTTGCATCAATGGGGAGAACAGCATATTTTATTGAGTTATTATGCCGATTACGGTGCCATTTCCCAACTGCCTGTTTTTTTTGATGAGGCTATTCATCAAAAACATTCTTGGTTATACGATACATTAAAACGCAATGTAGATTTTCGACCATTTTCCAATATTGCAGCCCGTTGGAGCATTGCTCAATGGTATGCAGGGGAAGTGGATGCGGCCAATGATTGGATGTATCACACTTGGCAATATTATCCAGCACGCTTTCGTCAAGATGATAAAACCATTCAAGAAAAAAAATGGCATGGCTTTGATGCTGCCATGCAAAACATCCATCCAATCTTAAAAGACAAGCCACATTCAAACCCCAACCCATAGGACAATGTGGTAAAGTCTTCGTTTTGTTTTCTATAAGATAAATCATGACATTATCTCTTTACAACACACTTTCTCGAAAAATCGAACCATTTACTCCTGACCATCCTAAAAATATCCGTATGTATGTATGCGGTATGACGGTGTATGACTACTGTCATTTGGGGCATGCACGGGTGATGGTGGTGTTTGATATGATTGCTCGCTGGTTGCGTGAATTGTATGGCAAAGAGGCTTTAACTTATGTACGCAATATCACGGATATTGATGACAAAATCATCAAACGCGCAGCAGAAAGAAACATCAGCATCCAAGAACTTACCACAGAATTTATTCAAGCCATGCATGAAGATGCAGAGCATTTAGGCGTTTTGTCTCCTGATGTGGAACCCAAAGCCACAGAAAATATGGATGAAATGATAAGCATGATTGAACGCTTAATTGCCAATGGTAAAGCCTATTCTGCCAACAATGGCGATGTGTATTACGCGGTGCGAGAATTTCCTGCGTATGGGCAATTATCAGGTAAAAGTCTGGACGATTTGCGAGCAGGTGAGCGTGTGGAAATCGACCAATACAAAAAAGACCCTTTGGATTTTGTGTTGTGGAAAGCAGCCAAGCCAGAAGAACCTTCTTGGGACAGTCCTTGGGGAAAAGGCAGACCAGGCTGGCATATTGAATGTTCAGCGATGAGTCAGAAATTATTGGGTGAATCGTTTGATATTCACGGAGGTGGAGCCGATTTGCAGTTTCCGCATCACGAAAACGAAATTGCTCAAAGTTGTGGTGCCAATCATCGTTCCCATTCGCATGTCAAATACTGGTTACACAACGGTTTTATTCGTGTGGATAATGAAAAAATGTCAAAATCTTTGGGCAATTTTTTTACCATTCGCGAAGTTTTGCAAAAATTTGAAGCGGAGACCGTTCGTTTCTTTATTTTGCGTGCCCATTATCGTAGCCCATTAAATTATTCGGACGCACATTTGCAGGATGCCAAAGGTGCATTAACGCGACTTTATACTGCTTTAAAAAATACGCCACCTGCTGATTTTGATTTGAGTCAAAATGAAAATAGTTATACACAACGCTTTCAGCTTGCCATGAATAACGATTTTGATACGCCACAAGCGATGGCGATTTTGTTTGAAATGACAAATGAAATCAACAAAACCCACGATGCAAAACTTTCAGGCTGCCTGAAAGCATTAGGCGGATTATTAGGCTTGTTGCAGCAAAATCCACAAACATTTTTACAAGCAGGCACAGCAGGCGGTTTGTCTGATGAAGAAATTAACGCATTGATTGCTCAAAGAAGCGAAGCCCGTCAAAACAAAAACTGGGCAGAATCCGACCGCATTCGTGATGAGTTAGCCAAGCAGGGCATTATATTAGAAGACAAAGCGGGTGAAACCTCGTGGCGTAGAAGTTAATTTTGCATCAATTTTAGGCATGATACGCATTTCTAAAAACAACTGGGTCATTATTGCAGGACTGTTGGTGTTGCTGATTTTAATCGGCACGCAATGGCTTCTATGGCGGGCTTTCAAGCACCCTGAAACAGAAGCAAAAAATATTGTGGCTTGTGATATTCGGCGACATTGCATATTGTCTAATGGGGCGATGATACAGGCGATTGGCAAATTAAACGCCAAACAAGATTTTCGTTTAGTGGTGCATCAAGCCCCAGTACAAACCCAAAAAGTCTATGTAGAGTTTTCCATGAAAGACATGGATATGGGATTTAATCGCTATCAATTATTACAAAATCCACAAAACCCTACTCAATGGACAGCGTCATCCATTCGCTTGCCAGTCTGCGTAGTGGCAAGGCGAGATTACATTATGACGCTTGTCATAAATAACGAAGTTTTTGAAATTCCTTTTATGTCAGAATAAAGCACTTGCCAAACATAGGTGATTACAGTTTGAAATTATAGTAGTACTCACAACGAAGATATAACAATGAGTTAGGTTATTTGTTGAATATAGTCCTTGCTCTAATAACTTATCAGATTCTAAATTTATTAGTCGGATTCTTTAATCCGCAGTTTAAAAAGGAATAAATACGGAAGTCTTTTTCAGGCAGCCTGAAAGCATAAAAAACCGTTTTAGTTTCACTTCGCTCGCCAAAATTCAGTTTTGACTTTGTCAAAACTGAATTTTCAAATTAAAAAGACTTTTTTGTATCATCGATTCACAGCAAAATTTGGCGACATATCATTTTTGGCTGCCTTATAACTAACAATCGCTCATGATTCTTGAATTTTTTTTAAGGGGCTGTATTAGATTAGCAGTTATGATAGACTGCAAAAATGAAGATAACGCATTGTAAATTAAAGAAATCTGTACAGAAGAAACTGCTTGAATTTTTTGTATTAGAAGTTACAGCAAGAAGTGCAGCCGATATT
>JAGCOT010000029.1 GCA_017645365.1 Neisseriaceae bacterium | reverse complement strand
ATCGCCATCTGTATCATTGTCTCCGTCTGATTTGCCATCGCCATCAGTATCCCATTTTTTAGGATCGGTTGGAGTGCCGTCTGGATTTTTGGAACCGTTTGGATCGGTTTCATCAGCATCGCTAATGCCATCTCCGTCATCGTCAAGATCATCCGCATCTGGTGTGCCGTCGCCATCGGTATCCAATGGTGCATTGCCTGTTGCTTTGGGTGAGTCGCCGTTTTCATTGGTAACTGTCGCAACTACATCAAAATCATCAGGCGTATCAGGATTTTGATCGCTCTCGCGTGGAACTTCTACCGTTACTTTGCCTGCATCAATGTCGTCTTTCGTTAATGGGCGTTCTACACCGTTTACGGTCAATGTATCCCCTGCTTTCGCGTCTTCTGGCAATTTCACTTCAACAGGTACTGGGTCTCGGATGAATTGATGATCTTCATCATAAAGTTCAACAGGTTTGCCATCGTTAATGCTCTCAACAGTTGGAGCTCCTGGAACATTAGCAGGAGAAGAGCCACCGCCAGATGATGTGGTAGCAACCAATAAACCTGCACCTACCAAGAATGCCAATGGCCCCCAAGGAACAACCGCACCAGCACCAATAGGCATGGTGTACACTTCACCTGCCAACATCAATTCTACACCACTTTGAGGAATGACTGCACCTTCGATAATGATGTTGCCGTCCTGTGTAACAATGGCTTGTGGACCATCAGGTGTATCAAAAATAGCATAGCATTGTTCTGAACCTGGTTTGCACTCGCCCCAGAAATCTTCAAGAATTACCTCAACATCATCTTTTTCACTTTGGATGAATAATTTGTCATCTTGGCGATGGGTTTTGACATCTTCTGGAGTTTTTCCAGTTGCTTGATCGATCAGGTGGAATCGTTCGCCTGGTTTGGCTTTAACGGTTACACGAGCGTGTGGATCTAATGTTACGCCACGACCAGTCGTAACTTCACTGAAATACAAAGACATGATCATTCCTTCTAAAAAAATTACCAATAAATAAAGAACCTATAAAGGTTCATAGAAGTTTCTAAAAACTACCACAATTTGCGAAGTTACTACCTTATTCAAAATAAAGCAAATCTTTTGAATAAAAGTCATCAATAATTGATAAACGATCATGCAATTAAGCTTCGTATTCATTATCTTTGCAATGCTTAAATCCATAGAATACAAGCATTTCAAGTATTTTTTAAAAAGTATCACAATTACAACAGGCAACCTGAAATTTTTGTAAAATTTCTTTCAGGCAGCCTGAAAAATAAAAAACGGGTCATTAACCCGTTTTTTGGTGATTAAACACCCTGTTTTAAACTTGCTTGAATAAAATCGTCTAAATCGCCGTCCATCACGGCTTTAATGTTGCCGACTTCATAACCTGTACGCAAATCTTTGATGCGAGATTGGTCAAAAACATAAGAACGAATTTGATGTCCCCAACCAACATCCGATTTAGAATCTTCTAAATTCTGCTTCGCTTCATTCCGCATACGCATTTCTCGCTCAAACAGTTTGGCTTTGAGCATATCCATAGCGTCTGCTTTATTGCGATGCTGACTGCGGTCGTTTTGACATTGAACCACAATCCCTGTGGGCTCATGTGTGATCCGCACCGCAGAATCAGTTTTGTTGATATGCTGTCCACCTGCCCCCGATGCTCGATAAGTATCAATTCGCAAATCCGCTGGATTGATTTCCACTTCAAAACTGTCATCAACTTCTGGATACACAAAAACAGAAGCAAAACTGGTATGCCGTTTATTATTGGCATCAAATGGTGAATAACGCACCAAACGATGAATCCCTGTTTCGGTACGCAATAAGCCGTAAGCATATTCCCCATTCAATTTGATGGTGGCTCGATTGATGCCTGCAATATCGCCTTCGTCTTCTTCCAAAACTTCTAACTGAAAACCTTTTCGTTCTGCGTAACGACAATACATACGCAGCAACATTCCTGCCCAATCTTCGGCTTCGGTTCCGCCTGCCCCAGCGGTAATGTCAATAAAACAATTATTCGCATCGGCAGGTTGATTGAACATTCGCTTAAATTCTAAATCGGCAATGCGTTGTTCTAATGCAATAATGTCTTGTTCTACGGCAGCAAATGTATCGTCATCGTTTTCTTCAACCGCCATGTCTAATAAGGTGCGATTGTCTTCAATTCCTTGACAAACAGAATCAACAGTCAATACGACATCTTCCAAAATTTTGCGTTCTTTGCCAATGTCTTGGGCTCGCTTGGGATCGTTCCATAAGTCAGGATCTTCGGACAATCCAATGACTTCTTCTAAACGGTCTTTTTTGCCATCGTAGTCAAAGATACCTCCGAATATCGCCGTTACGCTGTTCGAGGTCGGTTAAGATGTTGTTTAAACGATTGATTTCTTCTGCGGTAATCATGAATATGCTCTCAATTTACAATTTTTGAAAGGACGCTATGATACAGAACTTTCAGCTTGCCTGTTGAAGATAAATCAGGCTGTTTCTGTGGTTTCTGTCGTTTTTTCAGCTTGCCTGCGGTTTGAATAATAATCGCGACATTGTCAGCCTGATCTTTATATTTAGGGGCTGTATTAGATTAGCAGTTATGATAGACTGCAAAAATGAAGATAACGCATTGTAAATTAAAGAAATCTGTACAGAAGAAACTGCTTGAATTTTTTGTATTAGAAGTTACAGCAAGAAGTGCAGCCGATATTT
>JAGCOT010000028.1 GCA_017645365.1 Neisseriaceae bacterium | reverse complement strand
GCATTGACCGCAAATCTTTCCCATTTTTCTTGAAAGAATGTGAGTTTAGATTTAACTATGGGACACCAAAACAGCAACTCAAAACATTGCGAAAATGGTGTGGAATTTAACAATTTTTTGGGCTAATCTAATACAGCCCCAGAAATTTTATAGGCTAATTCTTCGCTGTTTTTAATGGCGTTAATTTCATTTTGAAATCTTTTTAATTGCATCACTTTTTGAAATGATGGCTTGCTGTTTGTCCAAGTTTTTAAGCCTACGCCTATTCTTTCATCACCAAAAACAGACAAAATATCGTGCGGTGTATTGCCTATATCCTTGTTTTCGCTATTGCTAAAAATCTTATCAAAAACAGTTTCTTGAAATTTAGAATCCAAATAAGGAATTAAATCTCCTTTTTTTTGACGAAATAAATTAGATAATGCACCGTAAATTTGCAAAAACTGAATATATCTTTGCCGTTCTTCTTTGGGGTATCTTTGCCAAACGCTCATAACAATACCCTTTTAATCTCATCAAAAATCCGTTCAATCAACGGCACAGTTACACTATTTCCTGCTTGTTTATACAAATGAGATTTGGCTATTTCAGGCAAGTGCAAATTTGAATAGCCTTGAAAACGGAAACACTCATCAGGCGTGAGTTTTCTAAAACCGTAAGCGTCTTTAATAATCGGCACATTGTGTCCGCCCATTCCCATATTCGCGGTTAAAGTGGGACATAATTGATTTTTGTTTTCTCGAATATATTTTCTTCGCCATTGATAAACCGTGTCTTCTTTCAGGCTGCCTGAAAGTAAATCATTATAGAAATAACAATTTTCAGGTGTGTAGTAGTAGCAATCGTCCTGTTTTTCGTGAGACAAAATATCGTGGATTGTTTTTGTTAATTTAATCGGTTTGGGAAATTGAAAATCTTGCCAATTTGGCACTTTATCTTGATGAAAACAGACAATAAAAATCCGCTCCCGATTTTGCGGAATGTTGGCGTGTGTCGCCGTGTTCAACACTTCTGCATACACCGCATAACCTAATTGTTCTAACGAGTGTTTGATGGTGGCAAAAGTATTGCCTTTATCGTGCGTTTTGAGATTTTTGACATTTTCCAAAAACACCACTTCGGGCAAGTGTTTTTGCACAATTTTTTCAATCTCAAAAAACAGCGTCCCACGAGTGTCCAAAAAACCTTTGCGGTATCCTGCCACTGAAAACGGCTGACAAGGAAAACCAGCACAAAGAATATTGTGTGGCGGAATTTGATTTTGAATTTCAGGCAGCGTAATGTCGCCAAGTGGTGTGTGCTGATGATTTAAGGCATAAGTTTTGCAAGCATTTTCATCAATCTCTGATGAAAAAATACAATTACCCCCCCCTGTGTGATAGCGAAATTAAATCCACCTACACCAGCGAATAGGTCAATAAAATCTAAACGATTGTTCATTGATATGATTGTTTGATAAAAGAAAACGCTATTATGCCGCAAATTATTGCTTTCAGGCTGCCTGAAAATATGTTTATCGATCTTGATGGTAATGATATCTTAATGGCACATTGGACACGACACTTTATACGGTGGTAGGGACAATGATGTTTATATCCCCAATAAATGCGATGATACTACGATAGTATAAATAGGTTAGGCAAGCTGAAAGATATGGCGGAGTATATGAAAATAAACAGGGGCAGCAAAACCGATGCCTAACATGTAATTTAAAATGCTGTCGTAATCGTGTGTATGGGCTCGCACTTTGATGCCACGGTCTTGTTTGATGGCAAACATCACTAAATGTCCAACAAATCCCATAACGCTGATGATGAAGCCTACCAACATCGCTTGTAATGGAGTAAAAGGCGTGAAATAAGGGGATAAATAAAAACTCAATACACTGGCAAACAAAACGCCTGCCAAAGCGGTTATCCAAGTGGTCGTCAATGTTTTTTGTTGCTGAAATAGCTTTCTCCATAGCATTGAAAATAATTCACTGGCTTGAATGATGATGAACAAGAAAATAATCAGCAGTGTATTGGGCTTGTTGCTGACAGATAAGTGCATGATGGCGGGAATGTGCGAAATGCAAAAAATGCTCACCACTACCGCCCATTGAATTTTGGCTGCACGCATCAGAAAATCGCTGGAATGACTGGTGATGCTTGTCAAAACAGGCAGGATGAAAAAAGCATACACAGGAATAAACAACGAAAATAAATCGTACCAATCCATCAATACAAAAATGTATTGCAGCGGCAAAATCAGATAAAACGCTGCTACCATCGCGTGATAATCTGCCAATCGGTCGCAAACCAACGCCAAAAATTCACGCAAAATCAGGAAAGATACAGCACAAAACAAAAGAATAGTACCGATGTCGCCCAATAAAAAAGATAGTAATGACAATAACGCCAAAACCCACCATGCTGGAATTCGTTGCGTAAACGCATTTTGCGGTTTTTCTTCCAAACGATAGTTCAGAAGAAAAATACCGCTGACAATCAACAAGACAGAAAAAATAATCAAAAAAATTTCAATCATGATGATGCTCGTTGTATTCAGAAGAATGTTGGCTTAAAGAGAGTAAAGCATCTCGCGTGCGTTGCAAAAAAGCATCTCGCTCTTCATTTTCTTGAAGTTGAATCCCTTGCCCAATATGCACTTCACAAATTAACGGCACTGGGAGAATATGCCCTTTGGGTAAAACATGTTTAATATTGGAAAGCCAAATAGGTACAAATACTGTTTCAGGTTGCATAGAAGCTAAATGATAAATGCCTGATTTAAAAGGTTGCAGAATTTCGTCTGTGGTGTTGCGTGTGCCTTCTGGAAAGATCATCAGATGATCACCGTTTTGCAAAGCCTTACTCATGTCTTCAATCGCTTGCGTGGGATTGCCACTATTGCGAGTAATCAATAAAGCATGAAAAACATCTTGACTGATCAATCGCCGAATGGGTCCTTTTAGCCAATAATCCGCCCCTGCCACTGGACGCACTTTTTGTCGCCACATTTTCGGCAATGATGACCAAATCAGCATAAAATCACCATGACTGTTGTGATTGGCATAAAACACCATTTTTTCAGCCAATAAAGGCATTTCGCTGTTGCGTTTGGTCCTGACGCCTGTCATCAAAGATACCAAAGCCCCTAAAATGCTACTGATGATGATGACTGCAATTTTTTTTAAGATATTCATAATTATTGTCTTATTTTCAGGCTACCTGAAAATCGTTAAGCCATAAAAATCAAATACGCACCGATGCTAAATACCGCAATATCCGCCCATAAGTGGCTGATGAATGGAATCCACACGCTGCGATAGCGTGCGTACATCGCCGACCAAATCACGCCTGCGATAAAAATCCCTAATGATGCCAAAGCATTTTGCAAGGCAGGCAAATAGGCGGTTAATACCACCGTATGATGTAAAGTAAAAATCGCCGCTGCTAAAATGACCGCCAACCATTTGATGTTAAAAAGATTTTCCAGTTGCCGATAAAAGAAAAAACGGAAAATGTATTCTTCCAATAAGGAGTTGATACATATCCAATACAAAGCCGCCGCCAAGTATACCAGCGGACGATTTAAACCAAAATTTTGGGCTTGTATGCGAATTAAATCAGGAGCAATAGCGTTTTTACCGAACAACCAAAAAGCGATGAAAATCACTAATAACATCAAAATGCCTACCGCAAAACCCACTGCCATACCGCCATTTTTTGGTTTGGACAAACTGAATGCTTGTTTTTCAATCCATAAATACCATACCGCAGGCAAAGCAAATAGCCAAATTTTCGCCATTGCCCATAAGATTGCCCCCATACTTCCTTGTGGTGAATGTAATGCCAGTAAAACACCCACTGTTGGTGCTGGTGCAAAAAGCATTAACGCCAGCAGCGATAATAATCGAGAACGGTTTTGCATGGTTTTTGTATCAATCAAAGTATTATCAGCGTTTTCAGGCTGCCTGAAATAGAGGCAACCTGAAAAAATTTATTCTTTTCTTCCAACACGATATACAGCCAAAGAACCCAGTAAATTAGGGAAAAATTGGATACTGCGTCCTTGACTCATGACAGTACGCGTGATGATTTTTATATGGTTAGCGTGGCATAGTCGGTCGAAGTCTTGCAAGGTGCACCAGTGCACATTCGGCGTGTCGTACCATTGGTAGGGCATATCTTCCGAAACAGGCATATGACCGAACAATCCTAACTGCAAACGGTTTCGCCAGTAGCCAAAATTGGGAAAGGTAACAATCGCTTCTTGTCCCACACGCATCATATCTTTCAAAATGCTTTCGGTATTTTTCATGGTTTGAATGGTTTGCGACAAAATGACAATATCAAAACTGTTGTCGCTAAACGCTTGCAATCCACGCTCCAAGTCTGCTTGAATCACATTGATGCCGCGTTCCATAGTATGAATGACATTTTGTGTATCAATATCCACACCGTAACCACGACATTTTTTATGCTGAACCAAATCCATCAACAAAGCCCCATCGCCACAGCCTAAATCCAATACTTTGCTTTCTGGGGCAATCCAATCATAAATCAGTTGTAAATCTTTACGCAAAGCCATGTTTTACACCTCAATATTGCTTAAATAAACACGCATTGCTTTCATGTATGCGGCATCTTCCATCAAAAATGCGTCGTGTCCAAAAGTGGATTCGATTTCCACATAACTGACATCTTTTTGTGCTCGAATTAAAGCTCGGACAATTTCTTGTGAACGCGCTGGTGAAAAACGCCAGTCGCTACTGAATGACGCAATAAAAAAGCGGGCTTTTACTGAATTTAAGGCTTCATCTAAACGGTCGTTAAAATCAGCTGCTGGATCAAAATAATCCAAAGCTTTCGTCATCAGTAAATAGGTATTCGCATCAAAGGTATTGGAAAATTTATCACCTTGATAACGCAAATAAGATTCCACTTCAAAATCAAGACCATAATCAAAACGATAGGCATCTTCTTTGAGTTCTCGCCCAAATTTTAAAGACAAGCCATTTTCTGCCAGATAAGTAATATGTCCCATCATACGAGCAATACGCAAACCGCGTTTGGGGGCAGTTTGATGTTCCATATAAAAACCGTTGTGAAAATCAGGGTCGGTCAAAATGGCTTGTCTGGCTACATCGTTAAAAGCAATGTTTTGAGCAGTCAGTTTAGGAGCTGATGCAATCACCAAAGCGTGGCGAATGCGGTCAGGAAAATCCATCGCCCACTGCATTGCCTGCATTCCACCCATTGAACCGCCAATCACAGCCGCCCAAGATTCAATGCCTAAATAATCTGCCAAGCGTGCTTGTGATTGCACCCAGTCTTGAATGGTAACCACTGGAAAATCCGCACCGTAAACCTTTTGTGTTTGCGGATTGATGCTTAAAGGTCCCGTACTGCCATGACAGCCTCCCAAATTATTGACACCAACCACAAAAAATTTGTTGGTATCAATCGGTTTATCAGGACCTACCATATTGTCCCACCAACCTGCGTATTTATCGTTTTCCTGATAACGACCCGCCACATGATGATGACCTGATAGTGCATGACAAATCAACACCGCATTGCTTTTGTTTGCATTCAGGGTGCCATAAGTTTCAATCATCAAATGAAATGATGGCAAAACGGTACCATTTTTTAAAGTGAGTGGTTCTGAAAAATCAACTCTTTTCGCTTGGACTATGCCAACAGAATGGGATTGGGACGACATACAACAATCTTTTTGGTTAAAATAGTGCGAATTATAACGCTTTTAGAGCAACCGTAATGATGGGACGCATTTTTCAAATCGCAATTCTGATTGTATTCTTGATTTTAATCGTTCGATTTTTGTTCTCGCGAGAGCAAAAAAAAGCCATTCATCAGCGATTTATTTGGCTAGCAAGACTGTTGCTTGTCATTGTTGCCATCATGATTATGCTTCGATTGTGGTTTTATTGACTTTGGTAAGATGGATGTTGATGTCGCCATTTTTCTGGTTCGATAATTTTACCTTTGTCCGCCCAAAGACCTCGTTTTTCAGATTGGGCTAATCGTTGAGCCCAGGCGTATTGGCGATTATTAGAATAGCGTTCATAATGCCAAGCGTAGCCGTTTTCAATCATTTTCAAATTGATATTCAGCTTGCCTGTATTAGAAGATAAAAACACAGTTGCCAAAGTTCTGTTGTACTTATCTTTTCCATTTTCCACCAATAAAACGGACTTTTTATAAATCAACTTATTTAAAGCCTTTTTTGCTTGATTGGCATAAGCCTGACCGCGTTCAGGAGCATCTATCCCATTCATGCGGACTTTTATTCTTTCGTTTTGTTGCGTGCGACAAATAAAGGTATCGCCGTCCATAATTTGAACGGGAATACAAGCGATATCCGCCCATGCCGAAGCTGACAATAAAACGCATAAGTAACAGAATTTTTTCATTTTTATAAAATTTCGGGCAGCCTGAAAATTATTCAAGAATTTTAAAACAGATGTAATTTATATTTAGCCCCATTTTATAAAACTGGCTTACTATTTCTCTTCGAAATATCTGCAACATTTTCAGAAAATACAATAAAATTATCTATATTATTTTTCGTAATTTTAAACTTGGGGCTGTATTAGATTAGCCCAAAAAATTGTTAAATTCCACACCATTTTCGCAATGTTTTGAGTTGCTGTTTTGGTGTCCCATAGTTAAATCTAAACTCACATTCTTTCAAGAAAAGAGGGAAAGATTTGCGGTCAATGCCAT
>JAGCOT010000027.1 GCA_017645365.1 Neisseriaceae bacterium | reverse complement strand
TAACGGCATTGAAAATTTTTGGAACCAAGCAAAAAGAGTGTTAAGAAAGTATAATGGCATTGACCGCAAATCTTTCCCTCTTTTCTTGAAAGAATGTGAGTTTAGATTTAACTATGGGACACCAAAACAGCAACTCAAAACATTGCGAAAATGGTGTGGAATTTAACAATTTTTTGGGCTAATCTAATACAGCTCCATGTTTTAATGTGCCTAGCCTGAAAAAGCAAGCTGAAAAGGCCGCCTGAAAAATCAACCGCCCAATAAACTGGGCGGTTTTGGTTTGATAGGCAACCTGAAAGCATTTACCATATGGGGGGTAATCCATGCTGGTAAAACAGATCATCTGTTTTTCTATATGGAAAATATTTTTCCCCACCTATGCACAATGTCTCTTGGGAGATTGTTGGCATATTAAAAAAATTGTGTAGAATAGTTTCTTTATATGAAAGGAAATATTATGTGGAAGAAAAAAGTATTGCTGACCTTATTCGCTTTTTTCCCTGTCGCTTGTTCTTCTCCTGTGCAGCTGGCTACGGTTCAGCCTGCCGCCCAACCTAAAAATCCTCCCAAAATAGAACAAGAAATCAAGCCTGTTTGCTACGATAAAGAATGTTTTATTCGTGCCAATCCATTTTGGACGCCAGAAGAATGGTATGCTTTTTTCGATCAAACCGTTTATAAACAAACAATTATCAACGCTCTTCATCGTCCAAGTACTTCTCGCCCTTGGTATCAATTTCGACAAAATAATGTCAGTAACAGCACCATTCGTAATGGCGTTGCCTTTTGGAAACAAAATGCTGATGCGTTGTATCGCATTGAACAAGAATATGGCGTACCTGCGGAAATCATTGTGGCCATTTTGGGGGTTGAAACCCAATATGGACGACAAATGGGTTCGTTTCGTGTTGTTGATTCTTTAACTACTTTGGCGTTTACGCAAAACGACCGCATGGGCTATTTTCAGCAAGAATTGGCAGAATTTATCCAAATTTGCAATGCGGCCAATAAAAATCCATTTTCATTCAAAGGCAGTTATGCAGGTGCGATGGGAATGCCTCAATTTATGCCCTCCAGTTATCAAAAATGGGCGAAAGATGGTGATGGCGATGGTTGGTCGGATATTTGGCACAATCCAGCCGATGCAATGGCTTCGATTGCGTACTATTTAAAAAGCCATCATTGGCAAACAGGGGGTGAATGGTCTATTCCTGTTGATGTAGCATTAACAAATGAAATCTTGGATTTAGCCGAACAAAAAACCAAAATGAATCACACAGCCGGAGAGTTGCGTGCAATGGGCGTTGATATTCCCAGCCGTATTGCGAATACAGAAAAAGTCGTTTTGTATCGCATGGAAGTAGCACCTAATGAATTTACCTATTACATCGGTTTGAATAATTTTTACGCCATTTGGCAATACAACCACAGCCGTCAGTATGTTCATGCGGTGATGGAAATCGCACAGAGTATACGCAGTCGCATGCACTGATTAAAGCCTCTGCAAAACTGGCATTTACCGCATAGTGTGTTGCTTTAAACAAGGTTTATTTCAGTCGTGAGAAAGATGTTTGATTGACTTCGTTAATCAACAGATGACGAAGTCAATCAAGAAGATTGAGAAGCAATCAAATCGAAGTTTCTGCAAAGCTAAAATTTTGCTATGTCTTCGATTTGAAGTGCTACGATAACTTTAAACTGTATTCACATTTTCCAGCTTTTCAGGAATTTCAGACAATAAAAAAGCAAAAGCCTTCACTTTTGCTTTTTTAAAAGATGTCATCAATCTTCACCAGACAAGGCAATTAAAATGCGTAACAGGCTGGTAAATAAATTATAAATTGCAATAAAAATGGTTAAGGCTGCACTGATGTGGCTGTCTTCCCCACCGTCAATCACATGGCGAACTTGCCACATAATGATCAGAGAACTAAAAATCACGAATAATCCTGATAATGCCAAAGACAATACCGACATTTTCAAGAATAAATTAGCCACCACTCCTGTCATGATGACAATCGCACCGATGGTTAAAAATTTACCCATCGCATGAGTGTTAATATGAGCACGGCGTGCCATCGCAGACATGGCAAAGAAAATTGCAGCAGTCATGGCGGCTGCAACTGCAACCAATTTACCACCGTTAATATGGGCAGCATACGCCAACAACGGTGCCATCATCAGCCCCATACCGAAAGTAAATACCATCAACAAAATGGCTCCCGTATTGCTGTAACGATTTTTTTCAATTAGAAAACACATTCCATAGAAAAAAGCAAAAAAGACAATCACTGCAATCCAATAATTGCTAATCATCATGAATGGATTAACAAACATTCCAGCCAATGCACCAACCGCACAAGGCACAAAAGACCAAGCCAAAAGTTTATAAGTTTTGCTTAACAAAATTTCTTGTGCAGAAATATTTTGACCGATTTTGCTGTAATCAGTCATGTTTTCGTTATTCATTGATTTTCCCTGTGAATATTAAGTGAAGAAAGATTTTTGGAGCGGGAAACGAGTCTCGAACTCGCGACCTCAACCTTGGCAAGGTTGCACTCTACCAACTGAGCTATTCCCGCATTTGAAAGGAGAGAATGTTAATAAAAATTAGCATGATTGTCAAGAAACCCCTTGCAACACTGACAAGAAATCATTTTAGATGAAGCAGCCAGAAATAGGCAGTAATGACAGTAAGATGCCGAAAAATCCACATGAAGCATAACGAATAATTTGCTATTGATTTAGAAAAACAGATTTGTTGGTAAAAAACATCCTGAAAAACTGGGCGATATGGGATGAATTCAAAGTTGTAGTCGCACAATGAAGAAATATGCGGCAAATGCCAGTTTTGTGGGCTTGGTCTTTGAATAATTCTTTCAGGCTGCATGGGATTTATGAAAATAAAAAACGGCTTTTAAAGCCGCTTTTTATAAAAATCTTGGTGGCCAGAGGCAGGATCGAACTGCCGACACACGGATTTTCAGTCCGTTGCTCTACCAACTGAGCTATCTGGCCATTTGAAACTGGTTGCGGGGGCAGGATTTGAACCTACGACCTTCGGGTTATGAGCCCGACGAGCTACCATGCTGCTCCACCCCGCGTCAAAGGAAAGAGAAAATTCTATCGAAATTCGCATGCTTTGTCAAGTAAGGACAAATACTTATCCTTTTTCTATCATAAAATGAAAACCGATTTTTTCCCAAAACGCTGATTCTAATTGCAGTGCGTGCGTGCTTAATGGATTTTGTTCCAACCATAATTGTGGCAGTTTTAATTTCAGAATTTTCTTTTTGATTTGATAACTCAAACTCATATTTTCAGGCTGCCTGATTTCTGTTCGATTGCGGTGCAACAAAACTGCCAAACGAAAAGATAAAATCATCATCACCCATATCGGCGTATTCAGGGAGTCTTCCATTTTTTTCAAATCACCACGATGACTCAATACCAAAGTTGCCAAATTCTGTTGTTCTGTGCGAGAGAAACCTGCCATATCGGCATTTTCGATGATGTATGCTGAATGTTTGTGATACGCCGTGTGAGCGATGGACAAACCAATTTCGTGCAGTTGTACGGCACGAGATAAACGGCTTCTCCATAATGTGTAATCTTCAATTTTATCTTTCAGGCTGCCTGAAAGATTGTCCAATAAACACAATGCCAAATCTTGAATACGCTTTGCTTGCTCGATATCTACATGATAGCGTTGTTGATAATCTGCAATGGTTTCATCACGCAAATCTTGATTGAGTGTTCGACCAATCAAATCATAGAAAACCCCATCACGCAAAGCCGCATCGCTGATGACCATTTCTTTTAAATTGAGTTCTTCAAAAATCGCCATCATCACCGCCAAACCACCTGCAAATACTTCTGTTCTATCGGAATTTAAACCTTCCAATTTAGTTTTTTTGGTGCTGCCAGCTGATATGATGCGTTTGGCTAACTGTTCCATACCGTCTTGGGTGATGCAATCTTGATTGGGCGTATTCATCACCAAAATATCACGAATCGCTCTCGCTGTACCTGATGTGCCAATCGCCCAATCCCATGATAATTGTTTTAAAGCTCCGCTGATGCGTTGAATTTCTGCCCGTGCTGCATTCACCGCTTGACGAAAACTGTCTGCCGACACTTTATCGTTTTTGAAAAATCTCATGCTGTATAAAACACAGCCCAAAGGTAAACTTTCGGTCATCTGCGGATTTTGGTCGCGACCGATAATAAATTCCGTAGAACCGCCACCAATATCAACTACCAAAGTTTGTCGTCCTTCAAAAGGAACCGTATGCACTACGCCGTTGTAAATCAAACGGGCTTCTTCTCGACCTGCAATAATTTCAATCGGAAATCCTAAAACCGCTTCGCATTGTTTGACGAACGGTGCTGCATTTTTCATGATGCGAAAAGTATTGGTCGCCACAACGCGTACTTGTGATTTTTCAAAATGACGCAAGCGTTCTCCAAAACGGGTCAAACACGAAAGAACGCGTTGTTTCGTACCTTTGTCCAAGCGTTTTCGTTCATCTAAACCTGCTGCCATACGCACCATTTCTTTAATGGAATCAACAACTTGTAATTGTCCTTGATGATTAAAACAAATTTGTAAACGAAAACTATTCGACCCAAGATCAACGCTGGCAATCATTTGATGGTTCATAATCAAAAACCTTTGGAAACATAATCGGAAACAATGGTGTATTATAGTCGTTTCAACTCAAAAACAGTCAAGGTGCAAGCCGAAGACAATATAAATGGCTTTGAAATAAAACAACTGTATTTCGCATTGCGAATGGTTTATCCATCATCACTATTTCAGGCAGCCTGAAACAAAAACAGCAGTATTTTTCAGTTTAAGGTAGAAGATTTATGAATATTCTTTTTATTGCAGACCCTTTAAAAGATTTTAAAATCTATAAGGACACCACTTACGCCATGATGCGAACCATGCATCAGCGTGGTTGGCATTTGTTTCACGCATTAAGCGAAGATTTAGTTGCCCACAATCAAAAAGTATCTGCCCAAGTCATCCCTTTTGATTTTATCGAGGGCGACAATACGCAAAAATATGAATGGTTTATGCCGCATGATGCAGAGTATCGTGCTTTATCCGATTTTGATGCGGTGATTATGAGAACAGATCCGCCTTTTGATATGCAATATTTATATGCCACTCATTTGTTGAGTTTGGCAGAAAAACAAGGGGCAAAAGTTTTTAACAGCGGCAAAGCCTTGCGAGAATATAACGAAAAATTAGCCATTTTGCGTTTCCCTGAATGGATTTCCCCAACCATCGTAACCACGCATATGAGCGATATTCGTCTGTTTTTGGAAGAACATCAGGACATCATCATCAAACCTTTGGACGGCATGGGGGGCATGGGGATTTTTCGCCTGCGACCGCATGACGCCAACATCGGCAGTGTTTTGGAAATGATGACCAATCAAGGAACGCGTACCATCATGGCACAACGCTATATTCCTGAAATCACACAGGGCGATAAACGCGTTTTGGTGATTGGTGGAGAAGTGATGCCATTTACTTTGGCTCGAATTCCGCAAAATGGAGAAACACGCGGTAATTTGGCAGCGGGCGGACAGGGGGTCGCTCAACCCATTACCGAAATCGAAAAACAAATTGCACAAAGCCTTGCACCACAACTGATGAAAGATGGCATTGTATTGGCAGGACTGGACATCATTGGCAATCACTTAACCGAAATCAATGTTACCAGCCCCACTTGTTTTCAAGAGATTACGCAACAAACAGGTTTTGATGTATCTTCTTGTTTTGTTGATGCGATTGAAAAATCATGCAGTGTCTGCGACATTTAGTCGCTTTGCGTAAAGGAGTGCTTATTGTATGATGAAAAAGAAATTGCAAGAAGTAGGTAAAATCAAAAACGCAACGCTTTATTCTTTTAACGGCATCAAATTGGCATCTTCGGAAAGGGCAATTCGGCAACTTCTGATTTTGCACATCATTTTGATTGCCATCATGATTTTTATGCCGTTTGATATTGCGGTTAAAATGGTTTTGCTGATGGCTTCTTTCATCAGCATGATTGTCGAATTATTCAACACGGCTATTGAAGCAGCGGTTGATTATACTTCTACGGAATACCACATTTTAGCCAAACGGGCGAAAGATGTTGCGTCAGCGGCACAAATGACCGCCCTGATTTTATTGGCGATTTTGTGGATTCTGGCATTGATTGATTATTGGCATTTCATTTAAGGAGATGATTATGAAAAAAACTTTTTTGGCACTTTTAACTGCTTCTGTATTCACCTTTGCTAACGCAGGTGAATTAACCATCGACCACCCTTATTCACGCATTACTGCACCCAAAGTGAAAACAGGGGCTGTTTTCATGAATATCAACAATGATACAAATGAAAACGAAGTTTTATTGAGTGCCAAAACCTCTGTGGCAGGTCGCACTGAAATTCACCGCACGACTGTTACCAATGATGGTGTGATGCAAATGCGTCCGATTGACCATTTGGAAATTGTCAAAGGCGAAAGCGTTGCTTTAATGCCTGGTGGCTTGCACATTATGTTGTTGAATTTGAAAAAACCACTGATTGCTGGTGATGAGTTTGATGTAACCTTGAACTTCAAAAAAGCAGGCAAAAAAACCGTTAAAGTAAAAGTAATTGACCAAGCAGCACCTGCGATGCACCATCATCATCACTAAATATTTTGTTTGTAAAAAACTCCCTGTCAAAAGGGGGTTTTTTATTGCAATAAAAAAGGCAACCTGAAAACATTTTCCATACAAGTTTTTTCAGGTTGCCTTTAAAAATTAAACAGGCAGCCTGAAAGCATTTTTCATACAGGTTTTTTCAGGTTGCCTTTGAAAATTAAACAGGCAGCCTGAAAGTATTTTCCATACAGGTTTTTTCAGGTTGCCTTTGAAAATTAAACAGGCAGCCTGAAAGCATTTTTCATACAGGTTTTTTCAGGTTGCCTTTGAAAATTAAACAGGCAGCCTGAAAACATTTTCTATACAAGTTTTTTCAGGTTGCCTGTTTATTGTATATTTTCAACTTAAAAGTTTTTTATTCTCCCATTTCTGCCAACATTTCTACTGCCATTTTTTTCGCCCCTTTGAAATCTGCCTTTCCACTTGCCAACATGGGCAAGGTTTCTACTGGAAGAATATGGCTTGGCATCATAAGTGGGATAAGATCCGATTGTTTGAGTGCTTCCATAATTTCGGCTGGTGTCTGCTCGGTTTTAATCAGCAAGGCAATGGCTTCGCCTTTTTTATCGTCAGGAACATTCACCGCACAGAATGGGGATTCATCACCCAAAACTTTGGTGATGTTTTCTTCTACACTGCCCAAACTAATCATTTCACCGCCGATTTTGGCAAAGCGTGAATAGCGGTCGGTAATGAATACAAAACCCTGTTCATCAATATGCCCTTTATCGCCTGTTTTGTAGTAACGAATGCCATCAATTTCACAAATGACTTCGGCGGTTTTATCAGGATCGTTGAGATAGCCTTTCATCACTTGCGAACCACCGATGACGATTAAACCGTCTTCATTGGTAGGCATTTCTTGCAAGGTTTCTGGATCAATGATTTTGATGATGGTGCCTGGTAAGGGCAAGCCCACACTGCCCAAACGATTGAATGTGAGTTCTTTCAGGGTGCCTGAATCAAGAATATTCGGTGTATTGACTGCTGCCACAGGAGCAGTTTCAGTCGCACCGTAGCCTTCGTAAATTTCTTGCCCAAATTTCAGTTTGAATGCTTCTTTGACTTCCGCTTTCAATTTTTCTGCACCTGCAATCACCAATCGCACGCTTTGGAACATTAAAGGATGCAATTTTTTATTGCGAACATACAAACGGAAGAAGGTTGATGTTCCAAAAACCACAGTGGCTCGATGCTGGGCGGCCATTTTGCCGATGGCGGCACCGTCTGTTGGATCGGGAACGCTAATCATTTTCACGCCTTCGCACAGGGGCATGAATGTGGTTACCGTTAAGCCAAACGAGTGAAATACTGGCAATGAATTTAAAATGGCATCATCTTTTTTGAAGTTAATCAAATCGCTGATTTGTTTGATATTCGCCAAAATATTTTTATGGCTCAATTCAATGCCCTTGGGCTCGCCTTCGCTGCCTGAACTGAACAAAACGGTTGCGGTGTCATCCAAATCAGTGGGGGAAAAATATAAGAATTTCAATACATTCACAGGCAATAATGCCACCGCCAACAAGGTTTTGATTTTTTCGGTTTTGGTGATGATGCCTCCCACTTGCTCGGCAAAAATCGCCCTGTTATTGAGTAATTCTTTAAATGAAAATCCGCGACTTTCCAGTTTGGTTAAGAATTTTTCTGATGTGATGATTTTGTTAATGCCTGCTTTTTTCAGTGCGGATTCCATAGACTGTGGATTAAGCGTATAGTTTAAATTAACAGGGGCTTTGCCCATCACCAGCAATGCCATATTCACAATCGCCGCAGCCGTTGAACTGGGCAAAAGCACGCCAACATTTTCTTCATTTTCCAAAAGCTGTTTGAAAACTTTGCTAAACGAGAATACGCCTGTGGCAAATTTCAGATTATTCAAATTCATGCCCGTGCCATCAACGGCGGTCGTTTTGAATAAATTGCTTTTGACATTTTCTAACCAGTCATGCATGAATGGTTCTTGTCGAGACAAAAATTGTTCCCATGATGAAAAGGACAATTCCACCACTTTTTGTTTCATTTCGATATGGTCGGCAAATCGATTGATGGGTTTGCCAAACGCCACGATGATGTCGCGTTTGCCGCGTTTTCGTGTTAATTCTTTGTAATAGTCAGTGGCACGACTGAATGATGAACCCCACAATCCACGCAGATAAAACGGCACAATACACACTTGCTCCATATCTTGAATCACGATTTCATAACCTTTTTGAAATTCGTTAATCTGCCCGTTATAACTGATATGTCCTTCTGGAAATAATGCGACTACTTCGCCGTTTTCCAAGCGTGTGCGAATGGTAGCAAAACTGTCTTTGCTGGCACCTGCTCCAATCGGAATGACATTGAAAAATTTAAACAGCCAATTTAAGTATTTTTTGTTGTAAATGCCACGATACATCACAAATTTAATCGCACGCGGTGAGGCAGCCTGTAAAACCAACCAATCAATCCAACTGATATGGTTGCCAAGCAATAGTACGCCGCCTTTTTGAGGAATGTTTTGTAAGCCTTCTACATGAAAACGATAGTTGGTTTTTAAAATCGGCAATAACAAAATGCGTGCAAATAAATGCGGCACTTGCAAAAT
The DNA here is from genome assembly GCA_017645365.1 of Neisseriaceae bacterium. Classification (GTDB taxonomy): domain Bacteria; phylum Pseudomonadota; class Gammaproteobacteria; order Burkholderiales; family Neisseriaceae; genus RGIG9985. Next base: position 22,877 of record JAGCOT010000027.1, on the reverse strand, counting down.
GGAATAAATTCCGCTGACCAAACAAATCGCCGCAACGGTGATGAACAATCCTGTGGTAGATGTTTTGGTGATTTCTACCAATACCACTGACACCACCAAAAAGGCAATCATGAAGATGTTTTGAATAAAATTGTTCCCTGCAATAATTTTGCCCATTTGTTTTTCTGGGGCGAGATATTGAATAGTAGCGTTTAAAGGCACTAACAAAAATCCGCCACAAATCCCAAACAACAAAGAACAACATCCCATCACAAAGGCATTGGCGTGTGTGGCAAATAAAAATAAGGAAATACAAATACCCAAAGCTCCAACAGGCACCAAACCATGTTCAATATGATGTTTGGACATACTGCCTGCAATCCATGAACCAATAATCATGCCAATACCAGATAATGCCAAAATGCCTTGTACGATGACCGCATTATCATTGCCAAAAGTCGCTTTGTAATGAGCGGGGAAAGCCGCAACAACAACTTGCGATACGCCCCAAAATAAACTCAATCCGATAATCGACAACCAAATGTTGCGATTGATGCGGACTGCTTTTAAATTTTCGTTTAAATATTGCAAAGAAACATAGCGTTTCATATCAAATTTATTTTGTGCCGCTTCTTTGTCCACTCCGTATTCAGGCAGCCTGAAAGCAAAAAAGCATTCGCCAACACTGAATAACACTAAAAAAACACCAATCACCCAAATATGAGCAACAATTTGTTGCGGATTATTAAAACCGCCATATAATTTTTCAAACGCAAAGGAAAAAATAAACGAACCTGCCAAAATCGCCACAACGGTTAAAGCTTGCACAATCCCATTGGCTTGTCCTAATTTTTCTACGCCGACAATGGATTTAATCAAGCCGTATTTTGCAGGAGAATAAATCGCACTTTGTGCGGCTAAAATTAAGGTCAGCAAAAACGCCACCCAAAACAAACCTGCCATGTAAGACGCTAAAACCGCCAACGAAATACCCACCGAAAATAAAGTCGCTATGCGAATGACTCGCGTCTTATCAAATTTATCACTGATAAATCCCGCAGGCGAAAACAACAAAACAAACGGAATTAAAATCATCGCATTCACAATAGCTGTTAAGACAATCAGCGTATTGCCTTCGTAACTTTTCATTAAAGTATTTTGAATGGTGATTTTATGAGCCAAATCCACACAAGCATTCAAAAACGCAACAATCAGATACGGAAGAAAGCCTTTGATTTTAAAGATACTGTTGGAGGACATGGTTTATATTCCTTATCATAAGTGAAAATTGATTAACATCAATGATGGAGGCAACCTGAAAACATATCATTTCAGGGTGCTTATTTTAGAGAATACGCTTTTGGCTTGCTCATAAAATATTTCAGGCTGCCTGAAAATCTATTCAGGCAGCCTGAAAACTTACTCAACTGCCAACACGGCTGCTGTTTCATCAGCGATGCGTTTGGCAAACTCCACCACGCTCATTTGTCCTAAATCATCGCCCTTTTGACGCACGGCGATTTTGGTTTGTTCTTTTTCCTTATCGCCAACAATAATTTGATACGGCACTTTGCGTGTGCTGTGTTCGCGAATTTTGTAGCCGATTTTTTCGCTGCGAATATCGGCAACCGCTCTTATCCCTAATTTTTTCAATTCTTCAACCACTGCCACGCAATAATCGGCTTGGTGTTCGGAAATGCTCATCGCCACAACTTGCACGGGGGCAAGCCATACGGGGAATGCTCCTGCGTGGTTTTCAATCAAAATACCGATAAAGCGTTCTAATGAACCCAAAATCGCTCGGTGTAGCATTACAGGTCTTGCTCGTCCGTTATCTTCGGTAACATATTCTGCGTCCAAGCGTTCAGGCAGCACGAAGTCTAACTGAATTGTGCCGCATTGCCACGAGCGACCTAATGCGTCTTTAATGTGGTATTCCACTTTGGGACCGTAGAACGCCCCCTCGCCTGCTAATTCCTCCCATTCAATGCCGCAGGCGGTTAAAGCGTTGCGTAAGCCGTTTTCGGCTTTATCCCAAATTTCGTCCGAACCTGCTCGCTTTTCAGGACGCAGTGAGAGTTTAACAGCCACATCGGTAAAGCCAAATTGTTTGTAGATTTTCATCACCAAGCGGTTGAATGCTTGGGCTTCACTATCAATTTGGTCTTCGGTGCAGAAAATATGGGCATCGTCTTGCACAAAGCCACGCACACGCATTAAGCCGTGTAACGCCCCTGACGGTTCGTTGCGATGACAAGAGCCAAACTCTGCCAAACGCAAGGGCAGTTCTCGATACGAACGCAAGGCTTTATTGAAAATTTGCACATGTCCTGGGCAATTCATCGGTTTTACTGCATAGTCGCGTTTTTCCGACTGCGTGGTGAACATATTTTCCTGATAATTTTCCCAGTGTCCAGACTTTTCCCACAGCGTTCTGTCCATAATCGTAGGCGTTTTCACTTCTTTATAGCCTGCGGCGTTTAATTCTTTACGCATATGCTGCTCAATAATTTGCCACAGTGTCCAGCCGTCTGGATGCCAGAAGACCATACCAGGGGCTTCGTCTTGCAAATGGAATAAATCTAATTGCTTGCCTAATTTACGATGGTCGCGTTTTTCCGCTTCTTCCAAACGGAATAGATAGGCTTTCAAATCATCTTTATTTGCCCACGCCGTGCCGTAAATGCGTTGCAACATTTCGTTATTACTGTCGCCACGCCAGTATGCACCTGCCACTTTCATCAATTTAAACGCTTTTAATTTGCCCGTGGAAGGCACATGCGGACCACGACACAAATCGGTAAATTTACCTTCACGATAAAGCGATAAAACTTCATTTTCAGGAATAGATTGAATAATTTCTGCTTTATATTTTTCGCCTAAATCAAGGAAGAACTTCACCGCGTCATTGCGAGAGAGTTCAAAGCGTTCAATCGGAATATCCTGCTTGGCAAGTTCCGTCATTTTTTTCTCAATCGCCGCTAAATCGTCAAGCGTGAATGGGCGTTTATAAGCGAAGTCGTAATAAAAACCGTCTTCAATCGCAGGGCCGATAGTAACCTGTACGTCAGGAAACAACTCCTGCACCGCATACGCCATTAAGTGAGCGGTTGAGTGGCGGATAATTTCCACGCCGTCTGCGTCTTTATCGGTGATGATAGCAAGATTTGCATTATTTTCAATAAGATATGTGGTATCCACTAACTTACCATCAACTCGCCCCGCCAAAGCCGCACGAGCCAAACCCGTGCCGATACTTTGGGCAACTTCAAAAACCGTAACTGCTTGTTCAAATTGACGGATTGAGCCGTCTGGTAAAGTAATTTGTGGCATAATAAATTCTTTCTGTTTATCAATAAGTTATAGGCTACCTGAAACGATTTCAGGCTACCTGAAAATTATTTGAAATCTTCGCAATTATATTCAGGAATTTTTTTCATTCCTTTACACGCTTTTTTGTATAGTTGATAGGCTTTTTCCTTATCTGTACGCACGGCTTGCACAGGGTTATGGTCGTATTCTAATGCTAACATATAGCACGCACCATATTTATTTTCATTGCAAAGTTTTTCCAAATAAAAAATATGTTTCAAACAACTCACATTATCTTTGGTTAATACACATTTTGAACTAAAAGTGTCGTGGTCTTTATCGTTTTGTATATCCTTAACCACATTCAACACACGGCAAGACTCTTCCGCCTTTTGGTCGCAACCTTTTTTAGCGTATTGATAAGCCTTGTTTAAATCACGATTAACCCCTTCTTCGGTTAAATAAGCGGCAGCGGCATTTTGGCAACTTCTTGGATTGCCAGCACTGTTACAAACATTTTCGTAAAGCGGCGTAGCGTGATTAAAATCATTATCTTCGTAATAAGCGTCTGCAAGCCTTTCGCAAGCGTCCATTTTTTTGCTATTACACTCTTTTTGCCTGTTTTCTATACCTTTTTTAAATAATTCATCGGCTTTATTTGAATTTTGTTTCACGCCTGTGCCGTGTTTATAAAATTTACTCAAATTCAAACAAGCCTGATCCTGACCACCATTACACGCTTTTTCAAAAAGTTGTGCGGCTTGGGTAAAATTATCTTTTTTATAGGCTTCCATTCCTTGTTTTAAATAATCTTCTGCACTTTGTGCAATAGCCGTATGAGACAAAACACAGGATAAAGCAAGAAGACATGCAAATTTAAGTTTCATTTTTTTATTCCATTTTGTGGGATAAAATATTTTTCAGGCAGCCTGAAAAATAAAAAATCGGCGATAACGCTTCGCCGTTTGGTAATTGATTTATTTAATAAAAACCTAAATCAACTACTGGTAGGCACGATTGGATTCGAACCAACGACCCCCACCATGTCAAGGTGATGCTCTAACCAACTGAGCTACGTGCCTGTTTAACAAGTGCAAGATTATAAAAGTCGTTTCATTGATTGACAAGTGTTTCAGCTTGCCTATCAATTAAAAACTATCAGGATTAGTGCCTGTATTGTCGATGTCATCCCAAATCATCATTGGTGGTGCCAATAAAGCGTTTAAATTCAATTTATCGGCATTAAGTGTAGGATAGTCATTCCATGTAACGCTGTATCCATCGCCAAAACCCTGAACTTTGGCCACTGCACCCAAAGGAAAAGTGGTTTTATTCAAAACATGCCCAAATGGGAAATTTTGCAAAATGGGAATACCCAATTTTCTTTGCCAATAACTGATGACCATTGGAAAATCATACGCTGCATCATACACATCAGCATTTTTAGGCAGCCTGAAATTACCCAAAATAATCGCTTGTTGTTTTTTCAGGCAGCCTGAAAGGGCTAATTGCTGCAACATTCTGTCGATGCGATACGGCTGTTCGCTGACATCTTCCAAAAATAAAATACCGCCTGCGACATCAGGAAAATACGGCGTACCGATTAAAGACGCCAACACGCTTAAATTGCCCCCCCAAAATGGACCTTCAATTTGAAAGTAACGGGCATTCGCACTGGTGGTGCTGATGGTTAATGGTTTATTCGAAACCGCACTCACAAAATTTTGCATGGTGTATTCAGGTCGTTCTAGTTTGCCAAATTCACTGTACAGCATGGGACCTGAAAAACTCATCATATTGCCCTGTGCCAACAAGGCTAATTGAACCGCACACACATCACTAAAACCCATCAATAAAGTGCCGCGTTCTTTCATGCGTGCCCCTAATGACGCCCAATCGACCAATGGCAAAATGCGTGCGGCACCATATCCACCACGCAAGCCCAATAACATTTTAGGCATGGGCACTTTGCCTGTGGCGACTGATTGTAAATCTGCCGCACGCTCTTGGTCTGTGCCTGCAAAGCGTTGTGAACGGCGATACGCCGCAGTGATATTACTTACCGCAAAACCTGCTTCTGCCAAGCGTTGTAAGCCCAATTCAATGCGACTACCATCAGCGGCATATCCTGATGGTGCAAATAAATGAATGGTGTTGTCTGCATCTGGGTTAACAAATATCATTTTTTTCTCTTTGGGCATGGTTTTAGTGGTTTTTTTTACAGGTTGTGGCTTGGTTGCACAAGCACTTAAAGCCAATGTACCTGCCATCGCTCCCAAAAACTGGCGACGATTCAAATGAACTTTTGTATTATTTTGATATGTATTCATATTATTTTTCTATGGTTAGTTAAGTCAAAATGTATCAAGACAGACAAAAAATGAAATAGTTTATTTTTGGATAAAAATAACAGACAACCTTTTTCAGGTTGCCTGTTTAAGCAATCAAGCGAATTGTTTTAAGAAATTCAAATCGTTGTCGAAAAAAAGACGCAAATCGTTAATGCCGTAACGCAACATAGCAAAGCGGTCGATACCAATACCAAAGGCAAAGCCTGTGTATTTTTCAGGGTCAATGTTCACATTTCGCAAAACATTGGGATGAACCATGCCACAACCGCCCACTTCTAACCATTTACCGTTGTTGCCTAAAATATCAATTTCGGCAGAAGGCTCTGTAAAAGGAAAGAACGAAGGACGGAAACGCACTTGCAAATCATCTCGCTCAAAAAAGCGGCGAATAAAATCCGTAAACAAGGCTTTTAAATCAATCATGCTCACCCCTTCTTCTACCCACAAGCCTTCGGTTTGATGGAACATGGGCGAGTGGGTTGCATCACTGTCTACGCGATACACGCGACCTGGTGCAATGATGCGAATAGGCGGATTTTTTTTCTCCAACATATAACGAATTTGAATGGGAGAAGTATGCGTCCGCAAGACATCACCGTTTTCAACATAAAATGTATCCTGCATGGCTCGTGCGGGGTGATTTTCAGGAATATTCAACGCTTGGAAATTATGAAAGTCATCTTCAATTTCAGGACCATCTGCCACATCAAAACCCATGCTGTGAAACAGTTCCACAATCCGTTGACGAGTTAAAGTTACAGGATGCAAGCCGCCCACACTTTGACCGCGTCCTGACAAGGTTACATCTAACGCTTCTGCGGCTAATTGGGCTTGTAATTGAGCATTTTCTAATTGCGTTTTATGTTGATTAAAGGCAGCCTGAAAGCGTTCTTTTTCAAGATTAATGGCTGCTCCAATGGTTTTACGCTCTTCAATCGGCAGTTGTCCTAATTGCTTTAATAAAGCATTCAGGCTGCCTGTTTTGCCTAAATAACGCACTTTAATTGCTTCAAGAGCTGCCAAATCTGCACATTCGGCAATTTCTTTTAAGCCTTGTTCTACAATATCCTTCGCTTCCTGCATGGTATTTTTCCAGATTAAAAAGTTGATGCCACAGCAAACTGTGGCGTAATGCTCCTTATTTTAACCGATTTATGTCATCAATCGTTTGCTTTTTAGAATGTGATTCATAGAAAAATTCAAAGTTGTAGCATCACATAAAAAGACGATGTTTTTAAGCAACACACACAAATATGCCACGAATGCCAGTTTTGCAGGCAGGCTGAAACAGATTTTTAAACCGTACAAAATAATTGATGAATATTAATAAACATTTTTTTCAGGCTGCCCATTCGACAAACAGGCAAGCTGAAAAAGTTTCAAGCTTCACGCAATTCTTTGGGCAGGATAAATGATACTTTCTTTTCTGCCGCTCCTATTTCTTGCACATCATGGAAGCCTTGTTGTTTGAGTACATGAATGATGTCAAACACCAATTTTTCAGGAGCAGAAGCCCCAGCGGTAATGCCAATGCGGGTTTTATTAGATAAAAAATGTTCAGGCAATTCATTCGCATCATCAACCATAATGGCATCAACACCGCAATGTACCGCCACTTCACGCAAACGATTGCTGTTAGAACTTTTGGACGAACCAATCACAATCACCCCATCGCATAATTGAGCCAGTTGTTTGACCGCATCTTGTCGGTTTTGCGTTGCATAACAAATATCATCACGATGAGGGGCTTTAATATTGGGAAAGCGATTTTTCAGCACTTCCACAATCGCCGCTGTTTCATCAACCGACAAAGTGGTTTGACTGACATACGCCAAAGGATGATCAGGTAATGCTTGAAAATGGTAGGCATCTTCAAGCGTTTCAATGATTTGAATGGGTTGAGCAATTTGTCCAACCGTACCTTCCACTTCTGGATGCTTTTTATGCCCAATCATCACAATTTGATAACCCTCGTCTGCCAAACGGCGAACTTCGTGATGCACTTTGGAAACCAAAGGACAAGTGGCGTCAAAAATGCGAAAACCACGCTGCAAGGCTTCTTGATGCACCGATTGCGACACGCCATGAGCGGAATAAATCAGCGTTGCCCCTGCGGGGACTTCATTTAATTCTTCAATAAAAATAACGCCTTTGGCTTTGAGTTGTTCGATGATAAAGCGGTTATGCACAATTTCATGACGAACATAAATGGGAGCACCAAACAAAGTCAACGCACGCTCCACGATATGGATAGCGCGTTCCACCCCTGCGCAAAATCCTCTTGGATTGGCTAATAATAAAGTTTTATTCATATTTCAGGCTGCCTGATAAAATCCGTTGTTTAACTTCAAAAGAATAAAACACTGTTTTGAAGTTTAGCAACAACAATGACGACAAATTCCAGTTAAAACAATGGTGGAGTCATCAGGAGAAAAACCCACTTGACTGCACGCTTTATCCAAACGATGTGCCAAATCGCAAAAATCAGGTTCATCAACAGAACCGCATTGCCGACACACAAAAACAAACAAAGCGTGTTGATGATGTTCTTCATACAAATGCCGACAAAGAATAAAACCATTCACCGCATCAATGCGATGCAAAATGCCTGTCGCAGCCCAAAAATCCAAACAACGATAAACCGTAGGCGGAGCAATGTTGCGTTGTTCTAAATCCTGCATTTTGGCGATGATTTTATAAGCCTTAATCACTCCGTTTTCGGTCAAGATAAGGTTTAATACCCGTTCTCGCAAGGCTGTGATTTTCATTTTCTTGGTACGACAACGCGAGATAATTTGTTTTTTCAAAGCGTCCATAATGTCTTATTGAACAAGATTGAGACGAAAGAATATGCCACAGTTTATCTGATTTTGCAAAATCCCCTTAATCATTAAAGTTTCAGGCTACCTGAAAGCGTTTTACCCATGACACTGGGCAACAATGCTCTACAAACTAAACGAACAAAATCGTTCAGGCTGCCTGTTTTGAGGCAGGCTGAAAACTTTTGCAAAATCTATAAGAAAAGGCGGGCTGAAAATGCTGTTTATTGCGATACGCAACAAGGAAGGACAGAACAATTAAAACAATCGTAGGGTGCAAGTGTTGCAGGCAGTTTATGAGCGTTTGATAAAGAATTTCAGGCTACATGAAAGCGTTTTATCCATTACAGTGGAAACAATGCTCTACAAACTGAACGAACAAAATCGTTCAGGCTGCCTGTTTTGAGGCAGGCTGAAAATGCTGTTTATTGCGATACGCAACAAGGAGGGACAGAACCAATTAAAACGATTGTAGGGTGCAAGTGTTGCAGGCAGTTTATGAGCGTTTGATAAAGAATTTCAGGCTGCCTGAAAGCGTTTTATCCATGACACTGGGCAACAACGCCCTACAATGCTCAACAAAATAAAAAGGCTGGGAAACCCAGCCTTTTTTAGACTAATCAGACTTGATTAGAACAAGTGACGCAAGCCAACATTAACTGTTGTAACTTTTTCTTTTTCATCACCAACTTTTTCTTTGTAGTATGCACCAGCCAAAGAAGCAGTTGTGCGTTTAGACAACGCATAATCAACACCTACGATAATTTGATCGTAGTCGTAGTCTTTCCAACCAGTTGCATAAGACAATTTAGGCGTGATGTTGCCAAATGTGTAAGCAACAGTCAAAGCAGCTTCTTGAAATCTAGAACCTTTTTCCCATTCATCTTTGGTGAATTGGTAGCCTAAACCAACAAACAAGTTGTTTGCATCATAACCACCTTCGATACGGTGAGCTTGGTAAACACCGGTATCAGGACCAGTTTTATTATCTTCTCGTTCATAACCGTATTTTACGAAGAAACCTGCGTTTGCATAGTTCAAACCAGCAGCGATTGCAGCACGGTGACGGGTAAGATCATTGATAACGCCAGCAGCACAATCTACACCACCACGATCACAAAGGTCGCCCAAGATACCAGGATTTTTAGTATCTTCACGAACTTGGTCATAGCGTTTGTTGTCACCAGGAGCGTACAACACATTACCGCTGAAACCAGCAATTACAGGAGTGTCATAGCGAACTGCGGTATGACGACGAGATGTACGACCAAAGGTAGAACCTAATTTAGCAGTGCTGCCATCAGAAGCAGTCCATTTGTTCAAGGTGTCCATGTCGCTGTTGAATTGGTTAGAAACATTACCAGCACGCAATGTACCGTAAGGAGTTTCTAAACCGATGAAAGTTTCTTTGTTGCCGAAACGATCATTGTCTTTAGATTTAGAATCCAAAGAAACAGTTTGTTGAACTTGCCAAATGGTGCTGATGCCATTGCCCAAGTGTTCATGACCTTTAATACCAAAGCTGGAATCAAAGTCGTTGATGTTGGTGATTGTGTTGTCTACGCCAGAAACTTTAGAGTATTCAACACCACCTTTGATGTCACCGAACAAAGTTACGTCAGCCACAGCTGCAACAGGTAAAGCAGCCACTGCCAATGCAATCAAGGTTTTTTTCATATTACGAATTCCTTTTTCTAGTCTAAAAAAATGAACTGAAACCTACCCTGTTGGGCGATTTCATATAGGTTCGACTGCTGTCGACTACCTAATTGGTCAGACAATATAAAGCATTTTTTACGATTTGTCATCAATTAATTGCATTTTTGTGCATTTTTTCCTTCCAAGCCCCTTGCAAACCCAAGTAATAAGTTACTTTTATAAATAAAATCAATGGTTTACAAAAGTTTGATCTAAATCAAAAAAATATTCATCAGATACCACCATCAAGCCTGCTGTGCTTCTGATATGCTTGTTTGAACACAAAGCCCCTGTAAAGCGAGGTTTGTTTTAAAGAAGTTAAAACCTTTATGAATAAAGTTGTAAAGTTAGGTTTCTAACTCGCCACCACAACAATCTCTTTCAAGCTGCCTGAAAGCGTAAATCAAAAGATATTGCAGCGCGTAATCAAAAGAACCTTCAAACTTATCCACCGTAACCACTTTTTCGCCGATGTTATGGCTTAATCCATCCGTTGGCTAAAAATGAAACGACCTGATTCGGCGTAACAATAAGATGATCTAATAAGGTGATGTCGAAAAGATGTAAAGCCGCTTTTAGGCGTGTGGTGAATATGCGGTCGTCCGTAGATGCTTGCAATGAGCCCGCAGGATGGTTGTGGGCAATAATCAATGCTGTGGCGTGGTGCTGTAATGCTCGATGAACCACTTCTCTAATATAGACGGTGTTTTCTGAAATGGTGCCACGAGAAAGTTCTTCGATGGTCAAAATGCGATTTTGGCGGTCGAGAAAAAATGCCAACATAATTTCTACCGCTTCAAATCCAATGTGCATTCGCAAATAGGCTTCCATAGATTGTGGGTCGTTGATTTGTGGCAGTTGCGACATTTCTTCTCGCAATAATCGTTTGCCTATTTCGCGTACCACAGCAAATTGCGTTACCGCCGATGTCCCTATTCCTTTGTACTTTTGCAAGGTTTCCGCATCTGCCATAAAAACCGCACGCAATGAACCAAAATGCTGCAAAATTTGTTGTGCCAAACTCACAGCATCCATACCACGCGTGCCTGTACGCAATAAAATCGCTAACAGTTCAGCATCAGAAAGATGTTCAACGCCTTGTTGCAACAGTTTTTCTCGCGGTTGGTCTTGGGTTTGCCAGTTTTTAATGCTCATATGTAATTTATTTAAAATGTTTCAGGTTGCCTGTTTTTATCATTCCATGTATGGGAAATGCCCCTGCACGGGAAATGCCGCATGGAAAATACTTTCAGGTTGCCTGTTTTTGTCATTCCATGCATGAAAAATGCCCCTGCATGGGAAATGCCCCGCATGGAAAATACTTTCAGGTTGCCTGTTTTTATCATTCCATACATGAGAAATGCCCCTGTATGGAAAATGCTTTCAGGTTGCCTGTTTTTATCATTCCATGCATGAGAAATGCCTCCGCATGGAAAATGCTTTCAGGCTGCCTGTGTTATTTAAGGCAGCCTGAAAAGTTTTATTCTTTTTGATAGATTTCTTCTTCTGATTTAAGTATGGCATCAGTGATTTGCCATTGTTGATTGTTCCAAAGGCGATAAAAACAACTATTACGCCCTGTATGGCAAGCGATTTTGCCCACTTGCTCAATTTGCATCACAATCGCATCGCCATCGCAATCTAATCGCATTTCTAAAACGCGTTGGACATGCCCTGATTCTTCACCCTTTTTCCACTGCTTTTGACGAGAACGACTGTAATAATGTGCGTAGCCTGTTTCTACCGTTTTTTGTACGGCTTCTGCATTCATCCATGCCACCATCAACACTCGCTTGGTTTGAGCGTCTTGGGCAATCGCACAGATTAAACCGTTTTCGTCAAATCGAATGGCAGAAAGTAAATCATTATTCATTTTCGGATTCTTCTTCTTGAACGACTTTTTTCTTCTTTTTCTCTTCTTCCATCGCTTTTTTGATGGCTTTATCTGCCAAGAATCGTTCCACTTGCTGTTGTTTCACTCGCAAAACAGACTCGTTGAAAGTTTCAATGCTTTCAATGGCGTTGTCGTAAAGTTCTAAAACTTCTTCAATGATGTGGTCAATCCCTGCTTCTTCCACAAACATGGGATTTTTGATGCTGATTTGTAAACGAGAGCGATACATCGAACCATCATCATGTATAGAAGGTTCAACTTGCTCTATGCCTTTGCTTTTAAGATATTCTGGCGTAGCACGCGATAAAATATAGCGTTTTCGCCCTTCAATTTTGAATTTTAAAATGATGTATTCATAATAACGAATGTAAGAATAACCGTTGGATTCGGTGTACAACAAATAACGAACTGGTTTTTTGTGGCGTGCCAAAACTTGTAGCATACTGAAATAAATGGTTTTGGCGGCTTCGTTAACAAAATATTTGGTAAACAGTTGATAGTTGATGTCCAACAATTCCCTATCACGCACTGGAAATTTGTAAATCTTTTCTTCCGAACGCAGTTGCGAAATGCGTTTACCTAAAATCTCATTGGTATTTTTTAAATCTTTGACAGCATTTTTCAACTGACGCAACATGGTGGCTTGGTCGTCAATCTCAAAAAAAATACCTAAATAATCTGGCTTGTATTCAGAAGTTTCTAAATCTGGATTTTCTAAACGCAGTTGGCTGTTGTACATCTGTCGCGTAGAACTGTTCAAAAGCCATTGTTTGGCTTCTGCAATCACTTGTGGGTCGGCTTTATCACCGTTTTTGTGTTGATAGCGTGCCAAAGCAATTAAAATTTCTGCCTCGCTCGACTCAATATGAGTATCCAATATTTCGTATAAGTTTCTCATGCTATGTCCTTTTTAATAAAAAATCATTAACAGCGAACTTCTATACCGCGTTGTGCCATCGCTGCTTTTGCATCTGCAATACGCACTTCACCAAAATGAAAAATACTCGCCGCCAAAACAGCGTCAGCGTGCCCTTCTATAATGCCGTCAATCAAATGTTGAATGTTGCCTACACCACCTGATGCAATCACTGGAATATCCGTAGCATCAGCAACCGCACGCGTTAAGGGCAGATTAAAACCAATTTTAGTGCCATCTCTATCCATTGAGGTCAATAAAATCTCGCCTGCTCCGCGTTGCTGCATATTTTTTGCCCATTCAACAACATCTAATCCTGTGGGATTGCGTCCGCCGTGCGTGAATACTTCCCAACGCGTGTTGTCGTCATTCACCGCTTTGGCGTCAATCGCAACCACGATGGCTTGCGAACCAAAAAAATCCGCCGCTTCGTTCACCAATTCTGGCGTTTTGACTGCGGCGGTGTTGATGCTGACCTTGTCTGCCCCTGCATTCAGCAAACGGCGGACATCTGCTACCGTACGCACTCCGCCACCAACCGTCAATGGAATAAATACTTGGGAAGCCACTTCTTCAATCACATGCAAAATGGTGTCGCGACCATCAGAACTGGCAGTGATGTCCAGAAAGGTAATTTCATCAGCCCCTTCATCGTTGTATCGCTTCGCTACTTCAACAGGATTGCCTGCGTCTCGCAAGGAAACAAAGTTAATCCCCTTGACAACGCGTCCGTTATCAACATCTAAACAAGGAATAATGCGTTTGGCTAACATAATTCTATAATTTCAGGCAGCCTGAAAAAGGTTTCAGGTTGCCTGTTTTGATTAAAATAAACTGTCAATAGCAGTGGGTTTCAATTTTTGTGCTGGCTTGGCTTCTAAATCTGGCGGTACCAATGGTTCTGTTTTTGATGGTGTCAATACACTTTGTTGCCCATTGGGAGCCGCATCAATCAAGCCTTCGTGTTGAGTGCGATCAATAACCTCTTCACCATCTTGAATGTTGTGTGCCACATTGTTGGCATCTACATAAGACACCGCACGGCGAATCTCGGCAGAACCATCCGTCCATGATAAAGAATACAAATTCCCCTGAACTTTATGTTTTCCTTTCGCACAAGTTAAACATCTACCAGAAGTGGGGGTTTTTAAAAGTTTTCTCATTCTGTCAAGGTCAATGCTTGCACCGCGTTGATTCGACCAATCTTCAATCGCCTTTAAAACCATTTCATAATCATCATTTTTTTGGGCATAAGGATTAGCATAAACCCCAAGCCACAAATTGCCGCCATCGTCTTCATTCAAGGCAAAGCGTTGATAAATCACTTTAACAGGAGTGTGAAGAGTAACTAAATTTGCAAATTTCAAAGCGTTTTCGCTTTTCATGCGAATACAGCCATGACTTCTCCAACCTGGCACACTGGACGGTGCATTGGTTCCGTGAATCCCCAAGCCTAAACTGGGATCACCAATGCGGGTGAACACGGGACCTAATGGATTATCAGGACCAGGAGGAACTTGTGTGCGTTTAGGCATGCCTTTGGCTGCTTCCTCTTTTTGAATACTCAAAGGAATATACCAAGTGGGTTTATAGCGTTTTTCCGTAACAGTGTAACTGCCCAATGGCGTCTGTGTGCTTTTTTTGCCAGTGGCAACAGGATAAGAAACTTTTTTATTCCCATCATTAAACAAAAAAAGGCGTGTTTGCGGAATGTTAATCAACACGGTTTGTCCTTCTTCGGCGACTGCCACATCAGGCAATAAATCAATCGCCCAAACCGATGGGGAAATAAATAAAGACAGCAAAAAAATTTCCTTGATTTTCATGATTACGGCTTGAAATTGCAAAAATAGCATAGCATTTTAGCACAAGCATTAACAAAGTTTTAGCAAAACACACGATGAAAACTTCTGCAAAATAGACCGATTATTTTTTGCGTCATGATAAAAATGAATTTTAGAAAGTCTTTGCAAAACTGGTTGATGGGCACATCGTTTAAAGTTGTGGTAGCACAGAAAAACAAAGATATAACAAACAGAAAGTCTATGTTTTTCGAGCAACACACAACGAAGAAATGTCCACAGATGCCAGTTTTGCAGGGCTCTCTTTAAGCGAGTTTTTTGTTTTGTAGGATTTTCTCAAAGACATAACGATGTCATAAATAAACAGGCAGGCTGAAAGTTTTAAAATCTTTCAGCCTGCCTGTTTAAAATTCCCTGTGTGAAAATACTTTTCAGGCTGCCTGTTGTATAGGCAGCCTGAAAATTTAACACCAACGATGTGGCTTGATGGGTTTCCCATGTTCAATATAGTGTTCAAACTCGTGCTTGAAGTGTTTTAAAAAGCCTCGCACTGGGAAAACCGCTGCATCTGCTAACGCACACACGGTGCGACCTGACATATTATTACAAATGGATTCTAATAACGCCAAATCTTCTTCTTTACCCTTGCCTTCTACAATTCGATGAACGATGCGATACAACCAACCTGTTCCCTCACGACAAGGCGTGCATTGCCCGCAGGATTCTTCATGGAAGAAATACGATAAGCGTTCAAGGGCTTTGACCATGCAAACATTATCGTCCATAACAATAACTGCCGCCGAACCCAACATGGAGCCTGCTTTCTGCAAGGAATCATAATCCATGGGCAAATCCATAATAATGTCTGCTGGAAGTACGGGAGCAGAGGCTCCACCAGGAATAACTGCTTTAAGTGTAGAACCTGCACGCATTCCGCCTGCCATATTGAGTAATTCACGAAAAGGTGTGCCCAGTGGGAGCTCATAATTACCAGGTCGTGCGACATGACCCGATACCGCAAAGATTTTTGTCCCTTTGGCATTTTCCGTACCCACTGATGCAAATTTTTCTGCACCATCACGCAAAATAAATGGGACACTGGCAAGCGTTTCGGTATTATTGATGGTGGTTGGACGACCATATAAACCCACCGCAGCAGGAAATGGCGGTTTAAAGCGTGGCTGTCCTTTCTTGCCTTCCAATGACTCTAATAAAGCAGTTTCTTCACCACAAACATAAGCACCGTAACCATGATGGGCAAAAATATCAAAATCAAAAGAAGTTTTGAGTATGTTTTTACCTAAAAAACCTGCATCGCGTGCTTCTTGCAAGGCAGCCTGAAACTGTTCATATTCCGCAAAAATTTCGCCATGAATGTAGTTATATCCTGCTGTTGCACCCATGGCGTACCCTGCCAGTATCATGCCTTCAATCAAAGCATGGGGGTTGAAACGCAAAATATCACGGTCTTTAAATGTACCTGGTTCACCCTCGTCTGTATTGCACACCACATATTTGGCACCCTGAAAGTCTTTGGGCATGAAACTCCATTTTAAGCCTGTGGGAAAGCCTGCACCACCACGACCACGCAAGCCAGAGGCTTTCATCTGGGCAATCACATCGTCTTGCGATACTTGACCGCCAATAATTTTTTCTAATGCTTGATAACCACCACGAGCACGATAAGCGTCAATATGCCAGCATTTGGGATTTTCTGTATCAACATCTTGAAAAATTGTTGCTTTTTGATAAACAGCCATTATTTCAACTCCGCTAATTTTTGCTCAATCGCTTCGATGGTCATCGAACCACACATGGTGTGATTGTTGATTAACATCACAGGGGCATCACCGCACGCCCCCATACATTCACCTTCCATTAAGGTAAATTTACCGTCTGATGTGGTTTCACCAAAATTGATGCCCAGTTTTTTCTTGAGATATTCTGCTGTATTGACGCCGCCACCTAATGCACATGGCAAGTTGGTGCATACGGTCAATTTGTATTTGCCCACAGGTTTTAAATCGTACATATTGTAGAAAGTGGCAACTTCCAAAGCCGCCGCAGGAGCAATACCGATGTATTGGGCAACATATTCAATCAATTCAGAAGAAAGCCAACCTTTTTCGGTTTGAGCAATACGCAAGGCACTCATGATGGCACTGCGGCGTTGATCTGCTGGATATTTGGTTAATTCCTGATCGATTTTTTTCAATGATTCTGCAGACAGCATTATCTATCCACCTCCCCAAAAACAATGTCCAATGTACCAATAATGGCAACCACATCAGCAAGCATATGCCCTTTGGCTAATTCGTCCATGCCTTGCAAATGAGCAAAACCCGGTGCTCGGATTTTTAAACGATAAGGTTTGTTAGCACCGTCCGAAATCATGTAAATACCGAATTCTCCTTTGGGGTGTTCAGTACCAACATACACTTCACCTTCTGGAACATGCATACCTTCACTAAACAGTTTGAAATGGTGAATTAACTCTTCCATGCCTGATTTCATGGCTTCGCGTTTAGGTGGTGCTACTTTGTGATTGTCTATCATCACAGGACCTTGATTTTCTTTCAACCATTGAACGCATTGTTTGATGATGCGATTAGATTCTCTCATCTCGTTGATGCGACAAAGATAGCGATCATAACAATCGCCATTGACGCCCACTGGAATGTCAAAATCAACACGGTCATAAACTTCGTACGGTTGCTTTTTGCGTAAATCCCATTCAACACCAGAACCACGCAGCATTGGACCTGTAAAACCTTTTTGCAATGCTCGTTCAGGAGAAATCACGCCAATACCAACCGTGCGTTGTTTCCAAATACGGTTGTCTGTAAGCAGATTTTCGTATTCATCAACGCAGGCTGGAAAGCGTTCGGTAAAGGCTTCGATAAAGTCTAATACAGAGCCTTCACGATCTTTGTTTAACTGCTTCAACACTTTGGCTGGACGGTATTTACTGCTTTCGTATTGTGGCATGGTGTCGGGCAAATCACGATACACGCCACCAGGACGGAAATACGCAGCATGCATGCGTGCACCTGAAACAGCTTCGTAAATATCCATTAAATCTTCACGCTCCCTGAAAGCATACAGGAAGACAGTCATCGCTCCAATGTCCAAAGCGTGCGAACCAATTCCCATTAAGTGATTGAGAATACGGGTGATTTCTGCAAACATCACGCGAATGTATTGGGCACGCAAGGGAACATCAACGCCTAACAGGCGTTCCGTTGCCAAGCAATAAGCATGCTCGTTGCACATCATGGAAACATAATCCAAACGATCCATATAAGGCAAAGCTTGTATGAATGTGCGTGATTCCGCTAATTTTTCTGTACCACGATGAAGCAGACCAATGTGTGGATCTGCACGGACAATATTTTCACCCTCAATTTCTAAAATCATACGCAACACGCCGTGTGCTGCGGGGTGTTGAGGACCAAAATTGACGGTATAGTTTCTGGATTTAGCCACCGTAATGCTCCTCTCTAACGATGCGTGGGGTATTTTCGCGTGGTTCGATGCTGACAGGTTGATACATCACGCGTTTTTCTTTCTCGTCATAGCACATTTCCACATAACCTGATACTGGGAAATCTTTACGCAATGGGTGTCCGACAAAATTGTAATCGGTCAAAATACGCCGTAAATCTGGGTGATTAGCAAAGACAATACCAACTAAATCAAATGCTTCGCGTTCATACCAATCGGCAACAGCGTAAATATCGATAATGGATGGAACAACAAAAGGTTCTGCATCGGGTGCAAAAACACGCACACGAATACGGCAATTATTTTGAACAGACAATAAATGACTGACTGCCGCCATGCGTTTTTCTTTTCGCTTACCGTTTTTGTAAGATAAATAATCAACACCGCACAAATCAATCAGTTGTTCAAAACCTAATTGATCTCGCAAAGTAAGCAATAAATCTCGATAAGTGGCAACAGAACATTCTAATGTGATTTCACCTCTATCTACGATGAGTGCATCGTATAAAGAGGCAGCCTGAACTTCAACAGCGGATTGCAATTCTTGGATATTCATGATTAGCCCCTTGCAATCGTGTATTCACGGCGGATTTTTTGTTGCAACTGCAACAAGCCATACAACAATGCTTCTGCGGTTGGCGGGCAGCCTGGAACATAAACATCCACAGGAACAATGCGATCGCAACCTCTTACCACTGAATAAGAATAGTGATAATAACCGCCACCATTCGCACAAGAACCCATAGACAAAACCCAACGCGGTTCAGACATTTGTTCATACACGCGGCGTAATGCAGGTGCCATTTTGTTACACAAAGTGCCTGCCACAATCATCAAATCCGATTGACGAGGTGATGGACGAAAAATAATGCCAAAGCGGTCTAAATCGTATCGAGACGCCCCAGCGTGCATCATTTCCACCGCACAGCAAGCCAAGCCAAAAGTAACTGGCCACAATGAGCCTGTACGGACATAATTTAAGACTTTATCTGCCTGCGTGGTGATAAAGCCTTCTTTCAGGAGACCGTCTATTCCCATTCCAATGCTCCTTTTTTCCATTCATAAACAAAGCCGATGGTCAGAATTGCCAAGAAAATAAGCATTGTCCAGAAACCATACAGACCTAAATCTTTATAAACCACTGCCCATGGAAACATGAACGCAACTTCTAAATCAAATAGAATAAAGAGAATGGCAACCAGATAGTAACGCACATCAAATTTGGCACGCGCATCTTCGAAGGCTTCAAAACCACATTCAAAGGGTGCTAATTTTTCTTTGGAAGGTCTTTGTGGACCTAACAAATAGCCCAATGCCAAAAGAACAATGCCCGCTACGATGCCCACGATAACGAACACCAAAACAGGAAGATAATTTGCCAACATAGGTTCAAGTTCCTTTTAATTGAGTAGTTTATGATTGATATTGATAAATCTTGTGGATTATACACTTGAACAACTGAAATTGCATGACTGATATAAAACAAGTCTGTTATATTTGACTTTTCCACCGTAATGGCAACCTGAAAATAAGGTTAAAAATGAAATTTCAACGCTTGGCGATTCCTGATTTAATTCTGATTGAACCTGATGTTTATCAAGATCATCGTGGTTATTTTATGGAAACTTTCCGTGCTGATTTGCTGGGTGAATTTTTGGGTTTTCAGCCTGCCTTTTGTCAGGACAATCAATCGAAAAGTCATCGTGGCGTGTTGCGTGGTTTGCATTATCAATCAGCACCTTTTTCTCAAAATAAATTGGTGCGAGTGATTTCAGGCTGCATCATCGATGTGGCAGTGGATATTCGTCCGAATTCGTCAACTTTTGGGCAATATGTTTCGTTGATTTTAGATGCGACTTCCCAAAAGCAAATATTCATTCCTGCTGGATTCGCTCATGGTTTTTTGGCGTTGGAAGACAATACTATTTGTGCGTATAAGGTTGATGCGTATTATTCTGCGGAATGCAGTCGTGGGCTTGCGTTTGATGACCCTGATATTGGCATTAACTGGCATCAATATTTGCCTGACGACTGCCATTTGATTCTTTCTCATCAAGACCAAAATCAACCCCACTTGCGAGAAATAACAACATGAATGTATGGGTAACAGGGGCAAATGGTCAGTTAGGACAAGCTTTGCAAAGTGTATCTCATCGTTTTCCTGAAATGCGTTTTTTCTGGACATCGCATCAAGATTTTGACATCAGGCAGCCTGAAACAAAGTTCTGCGGAAGTCAAAACATTTCATCATGGATTAAGCAAAATCACATTCATGCGATTGTGAATTGTGCTGCTTATACCCAAGTGGATTTAGCAGAAAGCAATCCGCAATCCGCATTTGCCGTCAATGCTGGTGGCGTGGCATTTTTAGCAAAAATCGCCCAGCGGCATCATTTGCGTTTGATTCATATTTCTACGGATTATGTTTTTGATGGTAAAAAAAACACGCCATATCAAGAAGACGATGCGACCAATCCCATCAATATTTACGGTTTGAGTAAAAGAGCAGGAGAAGAAGCCATTTTAAACATCGCTCCGAAAAATGCGATGATTATTCGTGTTTCGTGGTTGTACGGTATGGGAGAAAATCATTTTATAAAAACCATTTTGCGATTGTGGCAAATGCAAAAGACTTTATCCGTAGTGGCAGACCAAATAGGTTCTCCAACTTACGCTTTGGATTTTGCGGAAGCGATTTTGACGATTTTGCCGAAAATCAATCACGACAAACCTCAAATTTATCATTATGCGAATGGCGGTGAAGTCAGTCGTTTTGATTGGGCAAGAACCGCTTTTGAATGGCAAAATGAGGCAATTAAAATAACGCCAACAAACACCAAACAGACTTTTCAGGGTGCCTGTCGACCTTTGTATTCCGTACTTAATACCGAAAAAATTCAACGCGATTTTGCTTTAATCATTCCCTCGTGGCAGGACGGTTTGCGGCGTTATTTAGAAGGATTAGCATGAAAACCATTTTAATCACAGGCGGTGCAGGATTTATTGGGTCTCATTTTGTCCGTTACTTTTTAGACAAATATCCGCAATATCAAATTATCAATATTGATTTACTCACCTATGCAGGCAGCCTGAAACATTTGCAGGGCATTGAAAATCATCCGCGACATCATTTTATTTATGGCGATATTCGCCATCGTTCTTTGATTGAAAATTTATTTCAACAATATTCGATTGACGCTGTGATTCATTTTGCAGCGGAAACTCATGTCGATCGCTCGATTCAAAATCCTGATATTTTTGTGCATACCAATATTATGGGGACGCAGATTTTATTAGACACTGCCAAAAACACATGGCAGAACGCCGAAAATACTCGTTTTCATTATATTTCCACCGATGAAGTGTACGGTTCTTTGGGGGAAACTGGTTTTTTCAGTGAAGAAAGTCCGCTGATGCCCAATTCGCCATACAGTGCATCAAAAGCCGCTGCCGAAATGCTGGTGCGTGCCTATACACAAACATTTGGCTTGAATACGGTGATTAGTCGCAGTTCTAATAACTACGGCATCTATCAACATGATGAAAAACTGATTCCCACCATTATTCGTCATGCTTTGCAAGAAAAACCCATTCCGATTTACGGCAATGGCAATCATATTCGCGATTGGCTGTATGTATCCGACCACTGTCGTGCGATTGATGCGGTTTTTCATCATGGTCAATCAGGCGAAGCCTACAACATTGGCGGACATTGCGAATACACCAACCGTCAAATAGCCCAAACCATTTGTCGTTTATTGGACGAAAAAAAACCACGCCCATCAGGTCAATACGCCGATTTAATTACTTCCGTAACCGACCGTGCAGGACATGATTTTCGCTATGCACTGAATACGCAAAAAATTGAAAATCAACTGTCATGGCAGCCTGAAACCGATTTTGTTGCTGGTTTAAATCAAACGGTAGATTGGTATATTCCCTATTTTTTGGACTAAATCCTTTCAGGCTGCCTGTTTATATGATGCCCCCTGCATGGGAAATGCCCCTGCATGGGAAATGCCCCCTGCATGGGAAATGCCCCCTGCAAAATTGGTAGATGTGAGTGCAGTTCAAAGTTGCAGTAGCACAAAAAACGAAGGCATAACCATAAGTTAGGCGAGTTTTTGAGCAATGCACCACGAAGAAATGTGCCACAGATGCTAATTTGCAGGGGTTCTTATATAAAACCCATATCTTATGTGGTGATTTTGCGACACTCATCATGTTTTATTTTCATCTCTAAAAACATCCGCAAATTCTTTACAGCATTAGCATTTGCTAATCTAAACCAGCCCAAAACAGGGCTTCAATGTAAGTCGTTGTTCTTGCAAAAAAAAAATATAATGCAAGTTTTATCGCTTTTAAGTCGTCAGTTTTCGCTTAAATTGCGGTTGAACCATTCTGATTAACACCTTAACTTACGGAGAATCATATGACCACATTAGTCATCAATGGCAAAACCATCAAAGCCCAAAAAGGTCAAGTAACCAAAATCAAAATTCAAAAAGAAGATCAACTGGAATTGGTGGATGAAAACGGTCAGCCTTTGACCAATCCGTCTGTTGAAGTGCAAGGCGAGGATTTATTGATTTTAGATGAAAC
>JAGCOT010000026.1 GCA_017645365.1 Neisseriaceae bacterium | reverse complement strand
TAACGGCATTGAAAATTTTTGGAACCAAGCAAAAAGAGTGTTAAGAAAGTATAATGGCATTGACCGCAAATCTTTCCCTCTTTTCTTGAAAGAATGTGAGTTTAGATTTAACTATGGGACACCAAAACAGCAACTCAAAACCTTGCGAAAATGGTGTGGAATTTAACAATTTTTTGGGCTAATCTAATACAGCCCCATCTTTAATTAACAGCACGAAAGCAAATCATGAATAATCGCCGCGTTTATTTTATTTCCGACCGCACAGGCATTACTTCCGAAAGTTTAGGTGAATCTTTACTCAATCAGTTTGAAAATGTTCATTTCAAAAAAAGAACCTATCCTTTTATCGACACCGTTGAAAAAGCAGAAACTTTACTGGCTCATATTCAAGAAGAAGTGGAAGAAGACAAAGATTGGGATCGACCTTTGATTTTTTCCAGTATCGTTGATCGCGATGTACGCAAAATGATTAACGATTATCCTGCTTTTCATGTGGATTTTTACAATACTTTCATCACTTCATTGGAAGAAGAATTGCAAACAGAAGCCCGCCGTTTAACTGGTGTTACCCACGGTTTGCGTAGCGAAGAAAGTTATGACAAACGCATGGAAGCGGTGAATTTTACACTGAATCACGATGATGGCATCACCGATCAAGGTTTGCAAAATGCTGATGTGATTTTGGTCGGCGTGTCGCGTTCGGGCAAAACGCCCACTTGTTTGTATTTGGCATTGCAATATGGTTTGCGTGCTGCGAATTATCCATTGACGCCAGAAGATTTAAGCAGTGATATCTTACCGCGTATGCTGCAAAATCATCAGCATAAATTATTCGGTTTAACGATTGATAGCGAGCGATTACATCGAATTCGCGAAGAACGCCGTCCAGATTCTCATTACGCCAGTTTAGCAAATTGCCAAAAAGAAACGGCACGGGCAGAAGAAATGTTCCATCGTTATCAAATTCCATTTTTGAGCAGTACGCATAAATCGGTGGAAGAATTGGCGACCTCCATATTGGTAGCCTGTAAATTAAAACGGCGTTTTTAAACGGAGCATTACAATGTTTACAGGAATTGTACAAGGCAAAGGATTGATCACTGCTATTGCGGATGTTTGCGGACAAAGAAAAATCACAGTCAGGCTGCCTGAAAATATGTGTCATCATTTGCAATTAGGAGCGTCTATTGCCAATAACGGTTGTTGCTTAACCATTACGCAAATTGATGGCGATGCAGTGTCGTTTGATATTATGGCGGAAACATTAAGCAAAACCAATTTGTCGCAACTTAAAGTCGGCGATGAAGTTAATTTGGAAAGGGCAGCACGCTTGGGTGATGAAATTGGCGGACATTTGATGAGTGGACATATTATGACTACTACCGAAATCACTCAAATCATTCATCAAGAAGCCAATCGTACGATTTTTTTCAGGCTGCCTGAAAACTTAAAATCTTATATTTTCCCCAAAGGATTTATCGGATTGGACGGTTGCAGTTTAACCATCGGAGAAGTATCACCAGAATCGTTTAATGTGCATTTGATTCCAGAAACTTTATCACGCACATTATTCGGCAAGCGACAAGTGGGCGATGCCATCAATTTGGAAATCGACCCACAAATTCAAGCGGTGGTTGACACAGTGCGTCATTATATGGATGCACAATCGGCTACAATGACCCCTTAAACAGAGTTTACAGATTTTTGAAAAGGAAAAAATATGACATCATATGTTCTTGTTTTGAATTGCGGTAGTTCTTCTCTGAAAGGTGCGGTGATTAACCATCAAACAGGCGAAGTTAAATTAAATTGTATCGCAGAAAAACTTAATTCTTCTGATGCCCACATCACATTTAAGTATAACGAAGAAAAAGAAACAGAAGACCTTCAAGAAAAACCCAATCATGTAGGGGCGATTGAAGCCATGATGCGTCAACTCAAAAATCTTCATCTGCATCAAGACATTCAGGCGGTGGGACATCGCGTGGTGCATGGTGGGGAAATTTATCGAGAATCGGTGATTATTGACGAAGATGTTTTTATCAACATTCAAAAATGTATTATGTTGGCACCGCTGCATAATCCAGCCCACTTGATTGGCATCAGTGCGGCACAATCGGTTTTTTATGATGTGCCTCATGTGGCAGTGTTCGACACGGCATTTCATCAAACCATGCCTAAAAAAGCGTATATCTACGGTCTTCCTTACGACTTGTATCAAAAACACGGCTTGCGGCGTTACGGTATGCACGGCACCAGTTATTGTTATGTGGCAAAAGAGGCTGCTCGTTTGCTCAATCGTCCAGAAAAAGGCTTGGCTTTGGTGATTGCCCATTTGGGGAATGGGGCTTCAATCAGTGCGGTGGTGGATGGAAAATCGCGTGATACCAGCATGGGTTTAACGCCGTTGGAAGGCTTGATGATGGGGACGCGTAGCGGTGATATTGACCCCAGCATTTTTTCATTCTTGCACGAACAAGAAGGTTGGTCGCTGACTGAAATCACAGCCATGCTTAATCATAAGAGTGGTTTATTGGGGGTATCAGGGGTTTCTAACGATTGTCGTACGATTGAAGCAGAAGCCTTATCAGGTAATGAACGCGCTCAATTAGCTTTGGATATTTTCCATTATCGCGTAGCTAAATATGTCGCGGCGATGACAGTTGCCGCAGGGCGATTAGATGCTTTGGTATTCACAGGCGGTATTGGTGAAAATTCTAAAACCAGCCGTGCGAAAATTGTGGGGCAATTAGGTTTCTTGGGCTTGCAAATTGACGATCAACTCAATGCAGAAGCTCGTTTCGGACAAGCAGGCATTATTACTAAAAGTTATAATCCTTTGGCAATGGTGGTACCCACCAACGAAGAATTGATGATTGCCAAAGATACTGCCCGTTTGGCAGGTTTGACATCTGCATAATCTTTTCAGGCTGCCTGTGCGATCAAAACAGGCAGCCTGAAAGCACTCCTGTGCGAGGGCAGCATTTCCCGTGCGGGGGCAGCATTTCCCGTGCAGGGAGAATGAATAAATGCAAGTGTTTAAGTGAATGCACTGCCTATTATTAAGGCAACCTGAAAAATCAACCGCCCAATAAACTGGGTGGTTTTTTGTTAGAAAATCTTCCACTGAAAGAGTTTTTTCATACGATCAGTGTTGCTATATGAAAATGTTTCAGGCAGCCTGAAATGCTTATTCCAAATAAATTTGGGTGATTTTAAAGAGGGGGCGAATTTTTCTTTGTTCTGCCCATTCTGAAACTCTTGCAAAACTGATAGATGTGAGTACAGTTCAAAGTTGTATTAGCACAAAAACTACGACATGACATGTGTTTTTGAAGAATTTAAACGCTAAATAATGTGCCACCAATGCAGGTTTTACAATGATTTTGGTCTGAAAAATAAAAAAAGTTATTTTCATGGTTGACAGGTTCAGAAATAGATAGTATCATTCTCGCTTTTGTTGCACCCGTAGCTCAGTTGGATAGAGTATCTGGCTACGAACCAGAGGGTCGGGCGTTCGAATCGCTCCGGGTGCGCCAGAAAAAGTTTCCTATGCGCCCATCGTCTAGCGGTTAGGACATCGCCCTTTCACGGCGGTAACGGGGGTTCGATTCCCCCTGGGCGTGCCAAGTTTTTTATCTTCAAAAATTTCCAAGCGTTTTAAGCAAATCCCCAACAATGTCTTCTATTGATTTGCATTGCCATTCTTATATTTCTGACGGGGCTTTATCACCGCGTGATTTAATTCTTTTGGCACATCAACAAGAAGCCAGCATGATTGCCTTGACTGATCACGACCAAATAGATGGGCTTAATGAAGCAAGAAAAACTGCTTCTGAATTAGGAATTACCTTTATCAACGGCGTAGAAATTTCGGTTACTTGGCGACATAAAACCATTCATATTGTGGGTTTAAATTTCACGCCCAGCGAAAATATGCGTCAAGTTTTGGCGGAAAATCGTTCAGGTCGCCTGCAACGCTTGGCTCAAATGGCAGAGCGTTTGGAAAAGCGTGGAAAAATCACTGGCGTTTATGAAGGTGCTTTGGCGTTGGTAAATCATCCTGATAGTGTTAGCCGTACTCATGTGGCACAGTATCTGGTTGCTTGCGGTGCGGTTCGCAATACCAATCATGCGTTTAAAAAATGGTTGGGTGATGGCAAACCTGCTTGCGTTCCCCATCAATGGATTGGTTTAAACGATGCGGTGCAGTTGATTAAAAATCATAATGGTATTGCGGTTTTGGCTCATCCCGCTCGTTATCGTTTGTCTGCGACAATCAATCGTCTTTTGATTGAAGAATTCATTGCTGCTGGCGGAGAAGCAGTAGAAGTAGGCTCATCAACGCACAATTTATCGGAACAATTACGCTGGGCGGAACTTGCCCATCAATATCAATTACTTTCTTCGGTAGGAAGCGATTTTCACGGCAACGGCGAGTTTGGTAGGCATTTGGGCAAAACGCCAGATTTGCCGTCCATTTGTACTCCTGTATGGATTGTTTTTAAATAGGCAGCCTGAAAACGAGTTTCTGCGAAGCTAAAACGAAGTTTTAACAAAGTCAAAACGAGTTTCTGCGAAGCTAAAACGAAGTTTTGATAAAGTCAAAACAAGTTTCTGCGAAGCTAAAACGAAGTTTTGACAAAGTCAAAACGAGTTTCTGCGGAGCTAAAACGAAGTTTTGATAAAGTCAAAACGAGTTTCTGCGAAGCTAAAACTAAATTTGAATCATCATGGCAACTAAATTGAATACAAGTGATGCCAATGGATACAAAACATAATTTAAAGCACCAGAAATCAATAATGCCAAAATAATCCATGTGCCGTAAGGTTCGATTTTTCTATACGCTTCGCTTGATTTGGCATTAAGGAAGGATTCTACAACACGACTTCCGTCTAACGGCGGAATAGGTAGTATGTTTAATGCAAATAGCACGGCATTAAAAGAAATGCCATACATACACATTTGAGCAAAAGGAGATTGCAAAGTATCAGGAAGCCAGCGATACAATAATAGCAACAATCCCCAAGCCAAAGCCATTGCCACATTGGATAACGGTCCTGCCAATGCAGTCATGCGTAAGCCTTGTCGAATGTTGCGAAAACGAGAGGGGACAATCGGGACTGGTTTCGCCCAGCCGAAAATCAATGGAATTCCAGCAGCAGCAGAAAATATAAACATCAATCCAGGTACGACAATCGTTCCCATAGGGTCAATGTGAACAATGGGATTTAAACTCAATCGCCCTTGTGCTTTGGCAGTAGAATCGCCATAACGATAAGCCACAAAGGCATGTGCGGCTTCGTGCAAGGTAATCGCCAAAACCATCGGAATAATCATCAATAAAACATTGGCAATGTTGATATTCATAAGTGTATTTGTTGAATCCATAAAAGGTATATTTTAACTTTGCCTTACGGCTGTTTGTAGAAATTTTGCTTGCTTCGTAAAACCATTATTGATTGCGTCAATAAAGATTTTGGGGCTGTATTAGATTAGCAGTTATGATAGACTGCAAAAATGAAGATAACGCATTGTAAATTAAAGAAATCTGTACAGAAGAAACTGCTTGAATTTTTTGTATTAGAAGTTACAGCAAGAAGTGCAGCCGAT
>JAGCOT010000025.1 GCA_017645365.1 Neisseriaceae bacterium | reverse complement strand
TCGGCTGCACTTCTTGCTGTAACTTCTAATACAAAAAATTCAAGCAGTTTCTTCTGTACAGATTTCTTTAATTTACAATGCGTTATCTTCATTTTTGCAGTCTATCATAACTGCTAATCTAATACAGCCCCTAAAAAATAATGAACTTTTACTCATTTGATGAGTCATAGACGAAAATATGTTCTGCATATTTTGTTTTTTTGTCATCATTTACAAGGAAAGAAGTATGAAAAAATCCTTTTTATTGACCTCTTTATTACTGGCTGCATCACTGGCTGCCCATGCAACAGAAAATGCTAATGCGGTAACCAATCCGCCCAAAAAAGCACCAGCCAAACGCATGATGCCCATGCCTAAACCGCAGTTGCAATTTGATCAAGTCAAACATGTTGCTTATCAATGTGGCAGTAAAGGGGAACAAAAATTACATGTTTTGTATGGCATTACAGGTAAAGAATTGGTTGTAGCCCAAGTGATGTACGGTCCTAAAAAACGCACTCCTGTTTTACTGCGTGATTTGCGTGTCGCCAAAGATTCTGGTGTGAGTTTTGTATCGGGTGGAATCGTTTGGAATATTGATGATTCTGCAACTGTTGCCAATATCGACAAAGTTGATGGCAATATGCTGACCGTAGCGGGTACCGATATCGTCAATGGTGAAAAAACAGCAGTCAATAACATTGTGGCGAAATATTGCGTTTTAGATAAAGAAGCAATGGCACGCCGCCCACATCCGCCGAAAGCCTGTCCAAAAGACGACCCTAACTGCGTCAAACGCTCATTGCCCATAAAAGATAAAAAAGAAGCCATCAAGCCGCCCACAGGACCCAATAGAGTCAAAAAAACAACCGATACTCAAAACAAGTGGTGGCAATAAATTAACTTTTTCCTTAATTCATCATATTTATTCCTCATCTTACATTGCCGATTCAAAAAATCGGCAATTTTTTTTTTCAGGCTGCTTGAATTGCCATGCTTTTGCTTCATTGAAACCTGATTACTATCTGCACTGCATTTTTTAAAATCAGGTTTATTTTTGGGAAATGCCTAATTTATCCAATCGCAGTTGTGAAAAACCATGTACAAAGAAGCCTGTTGATTGCTTTTGTGCACATAAAAACCGCTTTATTCTTTAAGGAATAAAGCGGTTTTGTCATCTTAATGCTTAAAGCATGCTGTTTTCTGGCGGGTGTTCAGATGTTTTTTGGTAGTCCTGATTATTGTTGTTGTTGCTGTTGTTGTTCAAACTCACAGAACGAGAGGGAACGATGGTAGAAATGGCGTGTTTGTAAACCATTTGCGTTACCGCAGCGTTACGCAACAAAACCACATATTGATCAAATGATTCTACTTGCCCTTGTAGCTTAATACCGTTGACCAAATAAATGGAAACGGGAACTCGCTCTTTACGCAAAGCGTTCAAAAATGGATCTTGAAGTAATTGCCCTTTATTGTTCATATTATTGTCCTTTAATGTTGTAACAATCTGATCCAAAATGGAAAAGACGGTTGATTATACATCAAATTGAAGGTCTATAAAAATTGCGTTACAACTGTGCTTCAATCCCTTAAAATACGGCGTTTTTTATTGTAAGTCATAATCGTGTCCCAGCTGCTATTGGATTTATTTACTGATGAACTTCCATCTTTTGACGATTTTATCGCAGGAGAAAATGAGGGCGTATTGCGTCTGTTGCGTATGGGACAGGAATCGTCTGTTTATCTTTGGGGGAATACGGGAACAGGAAAAACCTATTTGGCACAATCTTGGGTGGCTTATTGGCAAAGCATGGGAAACAATGCTTTGTATATTGGAAAACAGAAAAATATGTTATTCAGGCTGCCTGAAAATATTGATTTTGTTGCCGTAGATGATGTGCATTTGTGTGATGAATCACAAGCGGCGGCTTTGTTTACTTGTTTTAATCAGTGGCAAAATGCTCATGTGAAAATGCTGTTTACAGCGATATCCCCACCGATGTATTTGCCTTTGCGAGAGGATGTACGCACACGCATGGCTTGGGGGACTGTTTATGAAATGCGTTCTTTATCTGATGATGATAAAATAAACGCTTTACGCACATGGGCAAAGCATCGTCAATTACCTATTGATGATGCGGTTTTTATTTATTTATTGCGTTATTATAGTCGTGATTTAGGAAAACTTTCAGGCTGCCTGAAAGATTTAGATGCTTATGCCTTACAACAAAAACGCAATATTACTGTTCCTTTGGTACAACATTTTTTAAAACAAGAAAGTAATTGATTTATGACGCAATTAGCACTTTTTGATTTAGATCACACCTTGCTGACCTGCGATTCAGATGTGCAATGGTCGGCTTTTTTGAGTGAAGAAGGCTTTTTAAATCAAGATGATGCGGTAAAACGCCAACAATTTTATGATGATTATGAAGCAGGCTGCTTGAATATTGACGCATTTTTGCAGTTTCAATTAGCACCGCTGGCTCGATTTTCGCGTGAAGAATTAAACGAAATGCATCAACGGTTTATGAAACGCCATATTTTGCCTCATATCACGCAAAGTGCGAAACAGTTGGTTCAAAATCATACAGAACGCGGCGATGATGTCGTGCTGATTTCTGCTACTAATGAATTTATTATTACGCCAATTGCTCATGTGTTTGGCATCAAAAATGTGATTGGCGTGCGTTTGGAAATCGCTGAAAATCAGCAATATACAGGACGATATTTGGGCACGCCCAGTTTTCGTGAAGGTAAAGTCATTCGTCTAAACGAATGGTTGGCAGAAAATGGCAAAACGCTGCAAAGTTATGAGCGTTCTTATTTTTATACAGATTCTTTTAATGATTTACCTTTGCTGGAATTGGTTGATGTTCCTGTTACCATCAATCCTGATGAAACATTAGCCAAAACCGCCAGAAAAAACGGGTGGAAAATTCTTGATTTATCTGATGAACGGAATTAACAAATGTTAAAAACATTACTGAATGGGAAAATCCATCGTGCAACGGTTACGGAAGCAGATTTAAACTATGTTGGCTCCATTACTGTGGATTTAGACTTATTAGATGCAGCAGGGATTTCCGTGCATGAGCGTGTGCAAGTGGTCAATAATAATAACGGTGCTCGTCTTGAAACCTACGCCATTGCAGGCGAGCGTGGTTCTGGTGTGATTTGTTTAAATGGTGCAGCCGCACGATTGGTGCAGCATGGCGATATTGTCATTATCATGTCGTATGTGATGATGGACGAAAAAGAAGCCCAAACTCATCAGCCCAAAGTGGTTTTGGTGGATGAAAAAAATCATATTCGAGAAGTCATTCACTACGAAAAAGCAGGAACCGTATTATAAATTTCAGGCAGCCTGAAAAAAGAACACAAACTGGTTAAATAATTATGAATTCCCAAGTTTCTGATTATCATCAATCTAAATTAGATGCACTGCAACGAGCTATTCAATATCAATTCAGGCAGCCTGAACTTTTGATTCAGGCAATGACTCATCGCAGTTATGCTCAAAAAAATTATGAGCGTTTGGAATTTATTGGTGATTCTATTTTAAATTACACCATTGCTAAAATGCTGTTTGAAGCGTTTCCGCAACTTCCAGAAGGGCGTTTGTCTCGTATTCGTGCCAATTTAGTCAATCAAGAAACTTTGGCAAAAATTGCTCGCGAATTACAAGTTGGCAGTGCTTTGTTTTTGGGTCCTGGTGAGTTGAAAAGTGGTGGTGCAGATCGTGCCTCCATTTTGGCTGATGCAATGGAAGCCTTATTTGCCGCCGTCAGTTTAGATGAAAATTTTAATCGTGCCGAAACACTGGTGCGGTCTTTATTTCGCAATCGTATTCATGATATTGATTTATCTCAATCTGAAAAAGATGCGAAAACGCAGTTACAAGAAGCATTGCAACATTTACATTTACCCTTACCACGCTATCGCATTGAAAGCGTTGGTGGGGAAACCCCGCGTCAGGTTTTTGATGTAACTTGTGATTTGGGTGAAACTGCCATTCAAACAGAGGCAAGTGGAAATTGTCGTCGCGTTGCCGAACAGTTGGCCGCACAAAAAGCATTGGTTTTATTGAAAAAACGCTATCCAGAATTAGAGAAAACACTAAAAAATTAACCATGAATGAGGAGTGCTATATGGAACAATCTTATCGTTGTGGTTTTGTGGCTTTGGTAGGGCGTCCTAATGTAGGTAAATCAACATTGATGAATCATTTAATTGGGCAAAAAGTCAGCATCACTTCCAAAAAAGCTCAAACCACACGCCATAAGGTCAATGGCGTTTACACCTCTGAAATCGCACAAATTATCTTCGTGGACACACCTGGTTTTCAAATGAAACATTTGAATCCCATGAATGAACGCCTCAATCAAAATGTTTTAGATACCATGCCAAGTGTGGATGTGGTTGTACTGGTGATTGAAGCAGGGAAATTT
Organism: Neisseriaceae bacterium; assembly: GCA_017645365.1. Lineage (GTDB taxonomy): Bacteria > Pseudomonadota > Gammaproteobacteria > Burkholderiales > Neisseriaceae > RGIG9985. The sequence goes on along the minus strand of JAGCOT010000025.1, from coordinate 17,181 downwards.
ACCGAAGAAGATTTGGTCATTTATGAGCGTCTTCCTGCCAATGTTCCCATTATTTGCGTGGTGAATAAATTCGATAAAATCAAAAATAAAGCCCTGCTTGAATTATTCATCAGTCATATCGAAAAAAAATATCAATTCAAACATATCATCACAGTATCTGCTAAACATGGTCATCATCTGAATGATTTAATGGATTTAATTCCAACCATGCTCCCTGAAAGCCCAGCTTTATATCCAGAAGATATGTTGACGGATAAATCATCACGCTTTTTAGCAAGTGAAATTATTCGAGAAAAAATCTTTCGCTATTTGGGCGAAGAATTGCCGTATTCGGTGAATGTGGAAATTAAGCATTTTACGGAAGAAGAAAATTTATATCGCATTTACGCCTCTATTTTGACGGAGAGAGATGGTCAAAAAGGAATTCTGATTGGCAAAAAAGGGGAAAAATTGAAGAAAATTGGCACAGATGCCCGCAAAGACATGGAGCATTTGTTTGATAAAAAAGTCTATCTTAAATTGGTTGTTAAAGTGAAAACAGGCTGGTCGTCTGATATTCGTTTTTTGAATGATTTAGGAATGTAATCTCAAAGGCAAGATAATGGAATTAGATTTAACAGGTTTAAAATGTCCTTTGCCCATTTTAAAAACCAAAAAAGCACTGGCTGGTTTAAAAACTGGGGATGTTTTAACAGTAAAGGTTACAGACCCAAACGCACCTGATGATTTTTCTGCTTTTTGCAGGCAAACTGGGCATGTTTTGCTTGAACAAAAAACATCGTCTGAAAATATTTTTATCATGACCATTCAGCATAAATAGATTATGAAAACCATCACCATCAAAAAACCAGATGATATGCATTTGCATGTGCGTGCAGATGACGCCTTGCGTTCTGTGGTTCCTTTTTCGGCACGACAAATGGCACGAGCCATCATTATGCCCAATTTAAAACCACCTATTACACAGATTGAGCAAGCTTTAACTTATCGAAAACAAATTCAGGCTGCCGTCCCACAAGGCTTGTCTTTTACTCCACTGATGACGCTTTATTTAACCGATCACACAACGCCCGAATTGGTTATTCAAGCCAAAGAAGCAGGTATTGTGGCGTTTAAACTGTATCCTGCGGGGGCTACGACTAATTCTGATTCAGGGGTAACCGATTTATTCCGTTTGTTGCCCACTTTGCAAGCAATGGCAGAAGTAGATATGCCTTTGTTGGTGCATGGGGAAGTTACGGATGAAAATGTTGATATTTTTGACCGAGAGGCTGTTTTTATTGAACGCATTTTAAAACCCCTAATGGATCAAGTGCCCGATTTGCGTATTGTGATGGAACACATTACCACATCTGATGCTGTTCGTTTTATCACACAAACCAACGATTCGCGTTTGGCGGCAAGCGTTACGCCACAGCATTTGCTGATGAATCGTAATCATTTATTGGTCGGCGGAGTACGACCTCATCATTACTGTTTACCCATTTTAAAAAGAGAATCGCATCGACAAGCATTGCTGGAAGCAGTTTCAGGTTGCCACGCATCATTCTTTTTCTTGGGGACAGATTCCGCCCCACATCCACAAAATGCCAAAGAATGCACTTGTGGTTGTGCAGGTATTTTTTCGGCTCATGCAGCGATTGAATTGTATGCAGAAGCATTTGAAGAGGCAGGAGCATTGCATCAATTAGAAGCCTTCGCTTCACAAAATGGAGCACGCTTTTACAGGCTGCCTGAAAATCAAGAAACGATTACCCTAATCAAACAGGAACAAAGCATTCCAGAGTCTTTTGATTTTGGGATGCAAAAACTGATTCCTTTACGATCAGGACAAAGCGTTGCTTGGTCATTAGCATAATCACGGAGAAGTCATATGGATTTGCAAAAATACACCAGTGTTTTACAAGAAGCAGAATTGCTGTTTGATGAAATCACTTGTCAAAAAGCAATTAAACGCATTGCCACAGAAATTACTGAACAAATGTCGGAATTAGTCCCGTTGGTTTTGCCTGTTATGGGCGGTGCGGTGGTTTTTACAGGGCAATTATTGCCATTGTTAAAATTTCCATTAGATTTTGATTATGTTCATGTTTCTCGTTATGGAAACTGTTTGACAGGCGATGATTTAGAATGGAAACGCATGCCACATCAGGAAATTCGTGGTCGTCATATTTTATTGTTGGACGATATTTTAGATGAAGGCATTACTATGGCAGCCTTAAAAGAAAAAATGTTGAATATGGGGGCTCTGTCTTGTCGTTGTGCCGTATTTGCCAATAAATTACTGGATAAAGAAAAACCAATTCAAGCAGATTTTGTAGGTTTAGATGTCCCTAATCGTTATGTTTTTGGTTATGGTATGGATGTTCATGGAATGTGGCGTAATTTAGGAGAAATTTACGCACTCAAAGAATCTTAAATCAGTTGCATTGGTGATATCGGTATAATACAGCCCTAATTTTTTAATGATTGATGAATGTAAATTATGTTGAACCCTTTACTTGCCATTAGCCCATTAGATGGGCGTTACGCTCAAACAGTTGAATCTTTGCAAACCATTTTTTCTGAATTTGGATTGATTAAAAATCGCATTAAAATTGAAATTGCATGGTTTCAATCATTGGCGAATAATCCTAAAATCAAAGAACTTCCTGCTTTAAGCGAAAGCACTATCCAAGCCATGAATGAAGCCTTGCTCCATTTTTCTGTCGCCGACGCACAAGCAGTGAAAGAATTGGAAAAAACCACCAATCATGATGTCAAGGCGGTGGAGTATTGGATTAAAAATCGTTTTCAAAATTTGAACGATTTTGCACAAGGTATGGAATTTGTTCATTTTTCTTGTACCAGTGAAGACATCAATAATTTAAGCCATGCCTTGATGCTTCAAGAGGCTTGTCATCAAGTGTTATTGCCTGTTTGTCAACAAATGGCAGAAGAATGGCGAAAAATGGCACATGATTTGGCAGATACGCCGATGATGTGTCGGACACATGGACAAAGTGCAACGCCAAGCACAATGGGTAAAGAAATTGCTAATGTGCTGTATCGTTTAGAAAGGCAAATCAAACAATTACAAGCACAAAGTTTCTTGGGCAAAATCAATGGTGCAGTGGGCAATTACAACGCTCATTTAGTGGCATATCCAGATGTGGATTGGGAAGAACATAACCGTCAATTTGTAGAAAGTTTGGGATTGGTATTTAATCCTTACACCATTCAAATTGAACCGCACGATTACATTGCCGAGTTTTTCCAAATCATCAGCAGAATCAACAATATTTTGATTGATTTTAACCGCGATATTTGGGGTTATATTTCATTAGGTTACTTCAAACAACGCTTGAAAGCAGGTGAAGTAGGCAGTTCCACCATGCCGCATAAAGTCAATCCGATTGATTTTGAAAATTCAGAAGGCAATTTGGGTTTGGCAAACGCCGTGTTATCACATTTAGCCAATAAACTGCCTATTTCTCGTTGGCAACGCGATTTAACAGACAGTACGGTTTTACGCAATATGGGCGTTGGCATTGGGTACAGTTTATTGGGCTATCGCAATCATTTAAAAGGTTTGGGCAAATTGATTGCCAATCCAGAAGTGATGTTGGCAGATTTAGACCACAGTTGGGAATTATTGGCAGAGCCTATTCAAACCGTGATGCGGCGATATGGATTAGAAAATCCTTACGACCAACTCAAAGCATTGACGCGTGGTGAACGAGGCATGAATCAAGAAACCATTCGTGAGTTTATTCAAAACTTGGCGATTCCAGACGAAGCCAAACAGACCTTATTGCAATTAACGCCACATGATTACATTGGCAAAGCATCTGAATTGGCAAAACGAATTTAATTTTTTCAGGTTGCCTATTGTTATGATTTCTCAACAAACTCCTGATACAGTCAATTCATATCCCAATCATACAGCGTTGCTTTATTTGGGCTTGAATTGACTGTAACAACATGAGGGTGTATTGATGGATTTACCTCAATTTTATGCCAATCAGAAAAAGCCATGTTTTGGCGAAACACTGTGGGCAAAAATTCGCGAAGAAGTTTTGAATGAAATGCAAAAAGACACTATTTTAGAAAACTTTTTGCATTCCACTGTTTTGCAGCACGGTTCATTACAAGAGGTTTTGGCATTTTACCTATCGAGAAAACTCGCCAATCAAGTGATTCAAGCCGAAGATTTACAAGAGATTTTTACCGAAGTTTTAAATAAAAATCCAGAAATCATTCAAGCAGCGGAAGCAGATTTAAATGCTTGTTACGAGCGGGATCCAGCTTGTCTTTTCCTATTTATGCCTGTATTGCATTTTAAAGGATATCAAGCCTTGCAAGTGCATCGCATGAACCACTGTTTATGGGAAGGAAGCCGTTATACACTGGCACATTTATTACAAAATCGAATGTCAGAAGTGTTTGGCGTGGATATTCATCCTGCTGCTCGTTTCGGTAAAGGGATTATGTTGGATCATGGTACAGGCTTGGTTGTAGGGGAAACGGCGGTGTTGGGTGATAACATTTCCATTTTGCATGGGGTAACTTTGGGTGGTTCAGGTAAAGAAGCAGACGATCGTCATCCCAAAATTGGCAATGGCGTGATGATAGGAGCAAATGCTTCCATTTTAGGAAACATCACCATTGGCAACTGTGCACGCATTGGGGCAGGGAGCGTAGTCCTCAATCCAGTTCCCGCACGCAGTACGGTGGTAGGCGTTCCAGCACGCGTTATTGGTACAGCAGAGGAAAATCCTGCTGCGGATATGAAACAGTGTTTGTAAAGGATAAAACAGGCAGCCTGAAAACTTTTCAGGTTGCCTAAAAAAATATTGTAACTGGCTTAAAATCCAATACCATTCTTGTTTTGCAGGGTTTTAAAGACAGGAATGCAAACGCAATAGAGAATGACAGATTTTAGGCAAACAGTTAAAATATGCAGGTTTTGATTTTTCAAAAATATTTTAACCATATTGACGGGAATAATTTATGTCTAATTATGTGATTTGGTTTGAAAATTTACGCATGACCGATGTAGAACGCGTCGGCGGTAAAAATGCCTCATTGGGAGAAATGATCAGTCAATTAACCGAAAAAGGCGTACGCGTGCCAGGTGGCTTTGCGACCACAGCAGAAGCGTTTCGTGCTTTTTTGGCTCATAATGGTTTGAGTGAAAGAATCTCATCTGTTTTGAAAACCTTGAATGTTGACGATGTCAATGAACTGGCAAGAGTGGGAAAAGAAATCCGTCAATGGATTATTGATACACCGTTTCCAGAGCAGTTGGAAAATGAGTTGCAAGAAGCTTGGAATAAAATGGTTGCCGATGCGGGCACAGATCAAATTTCCGTAGCGGTTCGTTCTTCTGCGACTGCGGAAGATTTGCCAGATGCTTCATTTGCAGGGCAACAGGAAACATTCTTAAATATTAACGGTTTTGAGAATGTCAAAGATGCTATGAAACATGTTTTCGCTTCTTTGTATAACGACCGTGCTATTTCATATCGAGTTCACAAAGGCTTTGAACACGACATTGTTGCTTTGTCAGCAGGTGTTCAGCGTATGGTGCGTTCTGATTCTGGTGCTTCTGGTGTGATGTTTACCATTGATACCGAGTCAGGCTTTGATCAAGTCGTTTTTGTTACCGCTTCTTATGGTTTGGGCGAAACAGTCGTTCAGGGGGCAGTAAATCCTGATGAATTTTATGTGCACAAACCTAACTTAAAAGCAGGTCGTCCAGCCATTTTGCGTAAAGTTATGGGTTCCAAACTTATCAAAATGGTATTTACAGAAGAAGCCCAAGCGGGTCGTTCCGTCAAAGTGGTTGATGTTCCAGAAGAACAACGCAAACAATTTGCCATTTCCAATGAAGAAATCACAGAATTGGCTACTTATGCCATGACGATTGAGCAACATTACGGCTGCCCTATGGATATTGAATGGGGTCGTGATGGCGTAGACGGCAAAATTTATATCTTGCAAGCACGCCCAGAAACGGTGAAATCACAAGAAAATCGTATGGACACACTTCGCCGTTACAATGTGAAAAATAAATCCAATGTTGTGGTGCAAGGTCGTGCGATTGGTCAAAAAGTAGGTCAAGGTACAGTTCGTTTGATTTCCAATATTTCCGAAATGGATAAAGTAAAAGCAGGCGATGTTTTGGTTACCGACATGACAGACCCTGATTGGGAACCTGTGATGAAGCGTGCTTCTGCAATCGTTACCAATCGTGGCGGTCGTACTTGCCACGCTGCAATTATTGCCCGTGAGTTGGGAATTCCCGCCGTAGTGGGTTGTGGGGATGCTACCATCATTTTGCAAGAAGGTCAGGAAGTTACTGTTTCTTGTGCCGAAGGCGACACAGGCTTGGTTTACGAAGGATTGTTAGAGGTTGAAACGGTGGATATTGAGTTGAACAATATGCCCGAATCACCTGTCAAAATCATGGTGAATGTGGGCAATCCTGAATTGGCATTTGGTTTTGCATCATTGCCCAGTCAAGGGATTGGCTTGGCTCGAATGGAATTTATCATCAATCGCCAAATTGGTATTCACCCCAAAGCATTATTGGCGTTGGATACATTAGAACCTGATTTGCAAAACACCATTCGTGCTCGTCTCAATGGTTACGGCACGCCAGAAAATTTCTTTATCGAGAAAATCACCGAAGGCGTGGCTACTTTGGCAGCCTCTGTTTTCCCACGCAAAATCATTGTGCGTATGTCCGATTTTAAATCCAATGAATACGCGAATTTGATTGGTGGTCGTTTGTTTGAGCCACATGAAGAAAATCCAATGTTAGGCTTCCGAGGTGCAGCGCGTTATGTTTCCAAAGATTTCCGTCCTTGTTTTGATTTGGAATGTAAAGCATTGAAACGAGTGCGTGATGAAATGGGTTTCACCAATGTTGAGATCATGATTCCATTTGTACGCACCCTGAAAGAAGCAGAAGCTGTTGTGCGTGCTTTGGAAGAAAATGGTTTGAAACGCGGTCAAAACGGTTTGCGTTTGATTATGATGTGCGAATTACCTACCAATGCAGTTTTGGCAGAACAATTCCTGCAATATTTTGATGGTTTCTCCATCGGTTCCAATGACATGACGCAACTTACTTTGGGTGTGGATCGAGATAGTGGCGGTCCAATCGTGGCTACCTTTGACGAACGCGATCCAGCCGTTTTAGCGATGTTGTCTTTGGCGATTTCTGCTTGTCGGAAACATAAAAAATACATTGGTATTTGCGGTCAAGGTCCATCCGACCATCCAGATTTTGCCTTATGGTTAGCCAAAGAAGGGATTGAAACCATTTCTTTGAATCCAGATACCGTAGTGGAAACTTGGTTGTATCTTGCCAAAGAAATGCCCAAGCAATAAATGAACTGACAAAGCAGCCGCAATGCCTGCGGCTGTTTTTTCTTTATAAAATACCTTAATTGACAAGAAATTTTCAGGCGGCCTGAAAAGTGGAAAGATGTAAAAAGGCACCTGAAACCAAAACAGGCAGGCTGAAAAGTTTTTAAAACCATTTGAAACAGGCAGGCTGAAACTATTTTTCAGGCAGCCTGAAAAGTGGAAAGAGGAAAAAAGGCAACCTGAAACCAAAATAGGCAGGCTGAAAAGTTTTTAAAACCATTTGAAACAGGTAGGCTGAAACTATTTTTCAGGCAGCCTGAAAAGTGGAAAGAGGAAAAAAGGCAACCTGAAACCAAAACAGGTAGGCTGAAAAATTTTTGAAACCATTTGAAACAGGCAGGCTGAAACTATTTTTCAGGAGCCTGAAAAGTGGAAAGAGGAAAAAAGGCAACCTGAAACCAAAATAGGCAGGCTGAAAAGTTTTTAAAACCATTTGAAACAGGCAGGCTGAAACTATTTTTCAGGCAGCCTGAAAGTCCAAAGATTGGATATAACATCATTTCATTAGGAGATAGATATGAAAGTTTTATTATTAGGTGCACCAGGTGCAGGCAAAGGAACACAAGCACAATTCATTACTGAGGCGTTTAATATTCCGCAAATTTCCACTGGCGACATGTTGCGTGCGGCAGTCAAAGCAGGCACGCCTTTGGGTTTGGAAGCCAAAAAAATCATGGACGCAGGCGGTTTGGTGCGTGATGACATCATCATCGGATTGGTTAAAGAACGCATTGCACAAGATGATTGTGCCAACGGTTTTTTATTTGACGGTTTCCCTCGCACATTAGCACAAGCAGAAGCCATGCGTGATGCACAAGTTAATTTAGATGCAGTGGTCGAAATCGATGTGCCTGATGAAGTGATTGTAGAAAGAATGTCAGGTCGCCGCGTGCATTTGTCTTCTGGTCGTACTTATCATATTCGTTATAATCCGCCTAAAACAGAAGGTAAAGATGATGTTACAGGTGAAGATTTAATTCAACGCGATGACGATAAAGAAGAAACCGTGAAAAAGCGTTTGGCGGTTTATCATGAGCAAACCGAAGTTTTGGTAGATTTTTACAGCAAACAAAATCAACAAAACGGTTTTCCTAAATACATTAAAATCAACGGAACACAAAGCGTTGACACGGTAAAACAGCAAGTTCTTGATGGTTTAAAAGCTTAAATTCCTTTGGGACCTACAATAAAGGAAATCATATGTCTATCGCAACAATCCCTGAAATCATTCAGGAAATCAAATCTGGGCGTCCAGTCATTATTGTCGATGATGAAGACCGCGAAAATGAAGGTGATTTGTTGATGGCAGCACAATTTGTTACGCCAGAACACATCAACTTTATGATTAAATACGCTCGTGGTTTGGTTTGTTTGCCGATGGAAGATGAAATGGCAGAACGACTGAATTTACCACTCATGACGCAACGCAATGGGGCACAGTTCGGTACCAACTTTACGGTTTCGATTGAAGCGAAAGAGGGCGTAACCACAGGCATTTCTGCCGCTGATCGGGCACACACTATTCAGGTTGCCGTAGCTCCCAATGCCAAAGCAGAAGATTTGGTTCAACCAGGTCATATTTTTCCTTTGCGTGCTCAAAATGGTGGTGTGTTGATGCGAGCAGGGCATACCGAGGCAGGAGTAGATTTGGCCAAAATGGCAGGGCTGATTCCTGCGGCGGTGATTTGCGAAATTGTCAACGATGATGGCAATATGGCAAGGCTCCCTGAATTGATGACTTTTGCCGAAAAGCATAACCTGAAAATTGGGACGATTGCACAGTTGATTGCCTATCGCAGTCGCACAGAAAGTTTGATTGAAGACATGGGCTCGCATACCATTCGCAATGAATGGGGGGAGTTTGTTCAACATGTTTTTGTAGATAAACTCACAGGCGAAGCTCATTTGGCTTTGGTCAAAGGCAATCCATCGCCAGACAAAGAAACGCTGGTTCGCGTTCATGCCCCTTTGAGCGTAATGGATTTTTTATCGCCTGACCCACAGCGTTCCAGTAGTTTGCCAGAAGTTTTACGCAGATTGGCACAGGTTGAATGTGGCGTGGTGATTTTGTTGCATCAACACGAAGATGCTACGGCTTTATTACGGCGTGCATTGCCACAACGAAAAGCACCAACTAATTCATGGGATCGCAAAACCTATGGCATTGGTGCCCAAATTTTGGCACATTTAAACGCACGCAAAATCCGTTTGTTGGGCAAGCCAGTAGAACTCAATAGTTTGAACGGCTTCGGTTTGGAAATTGTCGGTAGCGAGATGCCTAATGTTTGATGTCAATACTACTGATGTTCGTCAATTTTTTGCCGCTGCTTGGAAAAATCGCTTTGCTCCATTAGATGCCAATCAAGAACGAGCCGTGCGGATTATTCAGGCACATCCCGAATATCATCGTTATTTAGATAACATCGAACGCTGGTTAGATTACACATGGCAACCTGAACAAGGCGAAACCAATCCTTTTTTGCATATGTCCTTACATTTATCGATACAGGAACAAGTTGCCATCGATCAGCCGCAAGGCATTGCCGAAATTCATCAAAAATTGAGTCAGCAACTTGGCGATTGGGCTTTGGCAGAAAATCAAATGATGGATGCTTTGGTCGAGATGATTTGGCAAGCACAACGATATGGTACAGGTTTTGATGTGAATGCTTACATCACACAATTACGGCGTTTAATAGGATTAGGGGAGGAAGAACAAAAAAGACTCAATCCCCATGAAATTGAGCATTGATGAAACAGGCAGCCTGAAATAATAAATAACAACAGGCAACCTGAAAAATTACCATAAAAACAATTAGGCAGCCTTAAAAAAAGTTTCAGCTTGCCTGTTTGAGCGAGAACAATCCATTCGAGTGGTTTAGAAGGATTTGATGATGGAACACATTTGGGTCAAAAACTACCAAGAAGGCGTGCACGCAGAAGTTGATGTAACACGCTATGCCAATCTGCATGATATTTTGTGGAAAAGTATTCAAAAATATCCACAGAAGCCTGCATTCAGTTGCATGGGAAAGACCAAAACCTATGCTGAAATGGGCGATTTGGTCAATCAATTTGCTTCTTTTTTACAAAATCATCTGAAATTAGAACGCGGCGAACGCGTGGCGTTGATGATGCCCAATATTTTGCAATATCCAGTCGCCCTGTTTGGCGTCTTGCAAGCAGGTTTGATCGTGGTGAATGTCAATCCCTTATATACGCCAAGAGAATTAGAACATCAATTAAACGACAGTGGTGCAACGACCATTGTAGTATTGGAAAACTTTGCCCACACTTTGCAACAAGCGTTGCCTAAAACTGCTGTCAAAAATATAGTCATTGTTCGATTGGGGGATTTATTAGGCAGCCTGAAAGGTTTTTTGGTCAACTTTGCCGTGCGGCGAATAAAAAAAATGGTTCCCGAGTATCAGCTTGAAAATACCATTTTGTTTAATGAAGCCTTGTCTATTGGCAGTCAAAAACCGTTTCAAAAAATTGATGTACATTTAGATGATTTAGCTTTTTTGCAATATACAGGGGGGACCACAGGTATTGCCAAAGGTGCAATGCTAACGCACGGGAATATGTGTGCCAACATGTTACAAGGCTTGGAATGGGTGCATTCTGTATTAAAAGAAGGACAAGAAACGGTGATTACTGCCTTGCCTTTGTATCATGTCTTTTCTCTTACCGTGAATTTTATGCTGTTTATTGCACTTGGCGGACATGATGTGTTGATTGTCAATCCTCGCGATTTGAACGGATTTATCAAGGAATTTAAAAAATATCCAGTTACTTTCTTTTCAGGGGTAAATACCTTATTCAACGCACTTTTGCATCATCCTGATTTTTCCAGCATTGATTTTTCCACATGGAAACTCATTGCGTCTGGTGGCATGTCATTACAAAAAAGTGTTGCGGACCGCTGGCAAAAAGCAACAGGCTTGCCGTTGATTGAAGCATATGGATTGACAGAAGCCAGTCCTGGTGTTTGTATTCAAGATTTAAGCGTTTCTGCTTACGATGGCAGTATTGGTTACCCCATTCCCAATACGGCAGTTCAATTACGCGATATTCAAGGAAATGAAGTTCCATTGGGTGAGGCGGGTGAGTTATGGGTAAAAGGTCCCCAAGTGATGAAAGGTTATTGGCAACGCCCTCACGAAACGGAACAAGTTTTGCAAAATGGTTGGTTGGCAACAGGGGATATTGCTACGATGGACGAAAAAGGTCGTATTCGTTTGGTTGATCGTAAAAAGGACATGATTGTCGTATCAGGCTTTAATGTTTATCCGAATGAAGTGGAAGATGTGGTTGCCTCTATGCCACAAGTGCGTGAAGTGGCTTGTGTGGGTGTTCCCAGTGAAAAAACAGGAGAAGCCCTCAAATTATTTGTCGTCAAAAACGATTTTAGTTTAACCGAGCAAGAGATTATTGATTACTGTCGTCAGGAAATGACGGCGTATAAAGTTCCACGCATCATTGAATTTCGCGATGAACTGCCCAAAACCAGCGTAGGGAAAATCATGCGGCGTGCCTTGCGTCAGGAAAACACAGAATCATAAAACCAACATCTGATGTTCAAGTTGCTTGCCTGAATGGTGGGTTGTTTTTATAATCTTACCTTTTCATTCAAAATCATATGGTTGTATGCTTTTGAAATAGTTGTATTTTAGGGATGACGGTTATTTCCAGAATACCGTTTATTTAAGGATTAAAATGCTTCCTATACGAATAAAACCAACTTCTTTTTTAAATTTGATGGACTTTACCGCTGATGAGTTAAACGCGTTATTGCAATTAGCGGCAAAATTAAAAGCGGATAAAAAAGCAGGTTGCGAACAACAATATTTACAAGGCAAAAATGTTGCTTTGATTTTTGAAAAAGATTCTACACGCACGCGTTGTGCGTTTGAAGTGGCTTGTGCGGATCAGGGTGCCCATTCCACTTATTTAGCACCATCTTCCAGTCAAATTGGTCATAAAGAATCCATGAAAGATACGGCAAGGGTTTTAGGTCGTATGTATGATGGTATTGAATATCGTGGTTTTGCACAAAGCAATGTGGAAACATTGGCACATTATTCAGGCGTTCCTGTTTTTAATGGTTTGACCAATGAACATCATCCAACGCAAGTCTTGGCAGATTTGCTTACCATGCAAGAACATTCCAACAAATCCCTACATGATATTGCTTATACCTATGTTGGTGATGCACGCTATAACATGGGCAATTCATTACTCATTGCGGGGGCGATTTTGGGCATGGATGTTCGTATTGCCGCACCTAAACATTATCAGCCCAATCCACAATTAGTGGAGCAATGCTATCAACTGCAAAAACAAAGCGGAGCACGCATTACTATTACAGATGATGTGAGCAAAGCTGTTCGCAATACAGATTTTATTCATACAGATGTTTGGGTTTCTATGGGAGAGCCTGATGAAGTATGGCAAGAGCGTATTCACGAATTATTACCATACCGCGTTGATAAAAAACTTATGGAAATCAGTGGCAATGCAGATGTGAAATTCATGCATTGTTTACCAGCCATTCATAATCGAGAAACAGAAATTGGGGAACGCTTGTTCCAAAAATTTGGTTTAGATGGTGCAGAAGTTAGCGAAGAAGTTTTTGAAAGTTCCGCATCCATAGTCTTTGATCAAGCGGAAAATCGTATGCATACCATCAAAGCAGTATTGGTCGCTTTTATGACTAAATAACTCATGTCTAAATTTTTACCAACATTTCATATTCTTGCCAAATTAGGTGCGTTGTTTTCACTATTGTTAGCAACGCCCGCACTGGTTTCTTATTGGTATTTAGATCATTTGACCACCACACATTTATATTCAGCTGCTATTTCTTTCACTGTTTGTTTTATTGTATGGGCTTTAACTTATCGTTTTCAGCGTGAATTGATGGCACGCGATGGTTTTATGCTGGTTACGGTGATGTGGCTGGCATTTGCATTAGTAGCCTCTATTCCTTTTTATTTATCCATTCCCAATATGCGTTTTATTGACGCTTATTTTGAAGCTATTTCAGGTTTGACCACAACAGGCTTTACTGTCATTGATTCATTAGACACATTAGCCCCATCACTTAATTTTTGGCGACATATGCTCAACTGGTTAGGAGGCATGGGGATTATTGTTTTGGCAGTGGCTGTTTTGCCTATGTTAGGGGTTGGGGGAATGCAGTTATTTCGTGCAGAAGTTTCTGGCATTAACAAAGGTCATAAATTAGCCCCACGCATCACGCAAGTTGCCAAGCATATGTGGTTGATTTACAGTTTTTTCACCATCATTATTGCATTGGCACTGAAAGCGGCTGGAATGTCTTGGTTTGATGCGATTTGTCATGCAATGTCGAGTGTTTCTTTGAGTGGCTTTTCCACACATTCCAACAGTATTGCTTATTTTCAATCGCCCTTAATTGAATGGATTATTATGCTTGCCATGTTATTGGGCATCATCAACTACACCAATCACTTTACTGCTTTTCATCAACGCTCCCTGAAACCTTATCGGCAGGACACCGAAATTAAAATATCCTTTTTTCTGCTGCCTATTAGTGTGATTGCTATTGCTTGGTATCTTTGGCGTACTGATACTTACGATTTGCTTTCATCTTTTCGTTATGCTTTATTCAATGTTGTTTCTGTTGGTGTTTCAGGCGGTTTTTCCAGCACCAATTTTGGCGAGTGGCCATTAGTAACCACATTATGGATGTTGTTTTTAGCAAACATCGTATCCAATTCTGGCTCAACTGGCGGTGGAATTAAAACCATTCGTTTATTGGTTTTGATACAATTTATGATGCGTGAGATGGTTTTTTTGCTACACCCTAATGCGGTGCGTACTGTAAAAATTAACCATCTGACAGTATCAGAACGAACTGCACTCACTGTTTTAGCATTTATTTTTGTATATTTTGCCTGTATTGTAGTGTTTACTTTTGTGATGATGCTGACTGGTTTAGATTTTCTAACCGCTTTAAGTTTTATGATTGCGTGTATTACCAATGCGGGGCAAGCATTGGGTAATCTTGGTCCTGCTAATACTTGTTCTGGTTTGGCGGACTTTCAAAAAATTATCGCCTTGTTTGTGATGTTATTAGGGCGTTTGGAAGTTTTTACCTTATTTATTTTATTTACGCCTGCTTATTGGCGGAAATAATAACTTTAAAATGGAAACTATGCATAAATTATCACCATTACCTATTTTTTCTTGCATTATTTTAATCACCTTGATGGCGTGTACGGCAAAACCGCCTACGCCCAAGCCTGTGGTTTTGAAATCGCAGTCTACACCGCAGGTATATCTTGCCCGAGAAGCACTGACTACCGATATTGAATATGTTTTGGAAGATTTTTATGCCTATCAATCCATTGCTCAATACAGTAAAGATGATATTGCCATTCGTGATGCCTATTTAACACGCAAACGAGCACCAGGCGTTTTCCTATTGGAAAAACGCCAAGAAAAATTGGCTGCATTGGCACGACAAGAACGAGCCGATGAATTTTTTGCGGAGTACAACAATCTTCCAGAAAAAGACCGCACCAATGATTTGCGTTGTTATCACGATGCTTTAATGGTGTCATACAGCAAAACCATTTCATCATTGGCAGCAGAAAAAATTGCCACAGGTGAAAAACTATCAGCCGCTTGTAAGAAATTGGTTTTGGCTTCAATTGTTTCAGGCAACCTGAATGAACAAGATTTATGGCGTCAAATATGGACGGCGATTGCCAATAATGAACTTTCTTATGCAAGAGACATTGCCACTCGCATGGGGTATACCTTGCAAACAGGTAGTGCACCTGACGGAACTCGTATTGGCAATGCGGGGGCGTTGGCGAATGTTATTACTCCTCATGCACGCAATAAAACCGCTGCCAACAGTAAATTATCTGAATATCAAGCAACAGGATTACTCAAAGCTGATGAAATAGAATTTGCACATGGTGTTTTGGGAATGTCGCATGCCAAAGATCTCAATATGTCGCAGGCATTACAAGATTATCAACGCACGACAGGTCGTTTTTTAACGGAAGAACAATGGTCATGGTATGCTCGCGCGGCTTTGCGGTTGCGTGATTGGTACAGTTTGAATCAAGTCATCAGTGCCATGCCAGAAAAATTACAAAACAATGAAGCATGGCTTTATTGGCGGGCACGAGCTTTGCAGAATTTAGGGCAGGGAAACTTATCATCTGCATTGTATGAAAAAGCATCGCAAAGTGGGCGTAATTTTTATGCTTTATTAGCAATGGAAGAGTTGGGAAAACCAGTAACGACTTCCTTGAAAACTCATGCCAGTACGGAAGAAATTCAAAGGGTTGCCCAAAATATGGATATTCGCCATGCGATGACCTTATTTTACGCATCACAACAAACGGGAAGTCGTGAAATTCGTTTAGCGGCATCCAAACAATTCAGATATGCGGTGAGAAATTTCAGCGAAAGCGAATTATTGGCAGCTGCCTACATTGCACAATCGCAACATTATTATGAAATGGCAATTTACGCCGCAGAACGCACCAATCAATTATTGAACTATCCGATGCGTTATCCTTTACATTTTCAGGATGCCATTGTCAATGCATCAACTCAATACGGCATTGACCCTGCGTGGACTTACGGCATTATTCGTCAAGAAAGTCGTTTTATGACAGGGGCAAGAAGTTCGGCAGGAGCACAAGGTGTGATGCAAATTATGCCTGCGACAGGACGATTGATTGCAAAAAAATTGGGTTGGGAAGACTACGATTTAAATGATGATGAAACCAGTATTCAAATGGGTGCTGCTTATTTGTCTGATAATCTGCATTCTCTGGGCAATGAAATTTTAGCCACCGCAGGCTACAACGCAGGTCCAGGTCGTGCTCGCCAATGGCGTGCCCATGTTCCTTTGGAAGGTGCGATTTATGCGGAAACCATTCCTTTTAATGAAACGCGTGATTATGTTAAAAAGGTGATGGCGAATACCACTTATTATGAATCGTTATTAGGTCGTTCAGGCAGCCTGAAAGCAAGATTGGGCACAGTACCTGCGAAGTAATTAAAGGAAAGTATTTTGGTTCGTTTTATTGATTTATGCAGTGGTATTGGCGGTGGGCGTTTAGGGCTTGAAAACAATGGTTTTCAATGCGTTGCGTTTAGTGAATTTTTTTATATCGTGTAGATAGTAATAATGATGAAAAACAGAGATAAACTGATTTTATGCGGATTATTTTTATCAAAATTTGATAAATTAGCTTATCAAACTTTGGGTTTTTCAAGTTTTTTGGAAGCATATAATGTTCTTGGTTATGCTTTAAGTGGTAAGCCGATTAATATTAAAAATTATAGAGATGAATTTGATCCTTATTTTGATAATCATCGTAAAGGTCGTCATAAGAGGGAAATGCGAGAATATTGTAGAATTATTTACAATCAATACAAAGATCTAAATTTAGAAAGTTTTTCGCAACTTATTTCATCATTTTTAATTTCAAATTATGAATTAAGAATAAAAATCAACAGTTTTTTAGAATTAGATAATGAACCACTTAAAAGATTAGCAACAGGTAAAGCAGCAGAAAATTATTTTATTGAACATTATAAAAATCATGGGGCTGTATTAGATTAGCCCAAAAAATTGTTAAATTCCACACCATTTTCGCAATGTTTTGAGTTGCTGTTTTGGTGTCCCATAGTTAAATCTAAACTCACATTCTTTCAAGAAAAGTGGGAAAGATTTGCGGTCAATGC
>JAGCOT010000024.1 GCA_017645365.1 Neisseriaceae bacterium | reverse complement strand
GCAAATCTTTCCCACTTTTCTTGAAAGAATGTGAGTTTAGATTTAACTATGGGACACCAAAACAGCAACTCAAAACATTGCGAAAATGGTGTGGAATTTAACAATTTTTTGGGCTAATCTAATACAGCCCCATTTTTTATGATAACAAATGAAAAAAATTGAACTTTTTTTGAACTTTATGGACATTTTAAAGTCAGTGTTTTCGGTATCATAAATCCTGTTTATGATTTTTCTTGTTAACTTTCAATTAAAGGAATACAACGATGTTGAAAAAAACTGCCGCAGTGCTTGCTGCAACTACTTTAATGTTAAGTGGCTGTGTAACTGATGCTACTACTGGTCAATCTAAATTGAGCAAAACTGCTATGATTGGTGCAGGTGCTGCTGTAACTTGTGGGATTATTGGTGCTATTTCTCACGGTTCAAAAGGGGCGCGTAATTCTGCTTTGGCTTGTGGTGCAGTAGGTGCTGGCGTTGGCGGTTATATGGATTATCAGGAAAAACTTTTGCGTGAAAAATTACAAAACAGCGAAATCGAAGTCTCTCGTCAAGGCGATGAAATTAAATTAACCATGCCATCAGGCGTTACTTTTGCAACCAATAGTGCCGTGTTGAATGAATCTGCAATCGGTTCATTAAATGAAGTGGCGGGTGTTTTGGCTCAATACAATGAAACCACTATTACAGTTGAAGGTCATACAGACATCACTGGTAATGATTCCATCAATCAACCATTATCTGAACGCCGTGCCCAAGCAGTAGCACAATATTTGAATAGTAAAGGTGTTGCAGCAACTCGCATCAGTCAAATTGGTTATGGTTCTAAACGCCCAATCGCCGATAACAATACAGAAGTAGGTCGTGCTCAAAATCGCCGTGTAGAAATTAAAATCAATCCGCAAGTGGCAAAGTAATATAACAATCCACAGTTAAAATCTTTTCAGGCTGCCTATGTTTATCGTATTCAGGCAGCCTGAAAATATTTAAATATCCTGATTTTGAATATTGAATCAATTATGATAAAATCCGCCGATTTTCAGAAGTTTTACTCCAAAGTTTTGGAGTTTGATTACGGAGATTTCTTATGGCAGGTAAAACAACTGTTGCTAAAAAAGCAACTAAAACCAGTAAAACCACCGCAAAAACCACTGCAAGTAAAGCAGAATCAGCTAAAAAAATAGTGGCAGGCAAAACAACTACGGTAAAAACCACTCCTGTTAAAAAAGCAACAGTTACTAAACCTGTTGCAAGCAAGACAACAGCAACCGTAAAAAAAGCCACAACAAGCAAAGCCACTCCCGCTAAAAAAGCAGCAGCAACCAAATCGGCTGCAACCGTAAAAAAAGCCACAGCAAGCAAAGCCACTCCTGCTAAAAAAGCAACAGCCTCTAAAACAGCTGTAAGTAAAACAACTACCGCAAAAACCACTGCCAGCAAAGTTTCTTCGGCTCAAAAAATCGCTGAAAAAGTCTTAAAAACAACAGCAACTCCTGTGAAAAAAGCATCGAAATCCACCTCTGCAAAAGCATCTTCAAGCAAACGCAAAACGGTGAAAAGTAATGCCAAAATCCCAACGCAAGCAGAAATTTTGGCTTGGGACGGTGATGAAAGCGATTATATGAACGAAAGGCATTTGGCGTACTTCCGTCAAAAACTTTTGGATTGGCAGGAAGACATCATCAACAATGCTTTGGAAACCGCACAAAATCTGCACGACCAAGAAACGACTTCTGACCCTGCCGACCGTGCAACACAAGAAGAAGAATATGCTTTATCCACCCGCATTCGTGATCGTGAGCGTAAATTGCTTTCTAAAATTCAAGCGTCTTTGCGTCAAATTGATGAAGGCACTTATGGTTATTGTTCCGAAACTGGCGACCCCATCGGTTTAAAACGCTTGGACATTCGCCCCACCACCACCCTTTCTGTGGAAGCCCAAGAACGCCACGAAGCTTGGAAAAAATTACAAGGTGATTGATTTTTACAAATAACAAACTTTACAGGCAGCCTGAAATGCTCTTTGAGTATTTTCAGGCTGCCTGAATTGATTTTACGGAAAAACAAATGAACATACTGGCATATGTTTTGATTATTATCGGTATCGCTTTGATTTTAATTGCTTTATTTGAAGATACTTTTTTTAGTGCTTTTTGGTATCCATTGGAAGCACTGATTGAATGGGTAACGGTAGAAGTCATAGCCAGAATTTTGCCCATCTGGGACAATCCTACCGATCCAAAATACAACTATATTTCTCGCATTATTTGTTTTGTGTTAGGACTGGCTTGTCTTATAGGGGCATGGTTGATGATGGATTGGAAAGGAAAATAATCATGCAATACGCAGGTGTTGATGAAGCTGGGCGAGGTCCTTTGGTCGGCAGTGTATTTGCGGCAGCAGTAATTTTACCTGAACAATATAATCTTCCCCATTTAAATGATTCCAAAAAACTTTCTGAAAAACAAAGAGATGCTTTGGCAATTTTAATTAAAGAACAGGCGATTGATTATGCGATCGCTTCTGCCAACTGCGAAGAAATTTTGCAATTAAACATCCTACACGCCACCATGTTGGCAATGAAACGAGCGATTGAAATGCTTTCGGTTACTCCTGACAAGATTCTGATTGACGGCAATCGTATTCCAGAAAATTTATCTTATCAAGCCGAAGCGATTGTTGGCGGCGATGCCAAAGTGCCGGCCATTTCTGCTGCATCCATTTTGGCAAAAACCGCACGCGATGCTCAAATGTATGCTTTGCACGAGCAATTTCCGCAATATGGTTTTCATCAGCACAAAGGCTATGGTACTAAATCCCATTTAGCGGCGATTGAACAATACGGCATTATTGCCGAACATCGCCGTGATTTTGCTCCCATTAAACGCTGGATTGAGAAAAATAATTAAAACGATTATTCAGTCAGGCAGCCTGAAAACTTTAAAATAGAATAGAATTACCCATTTTGAAATCACATTTTAAGGAAAATCATTCATGAAAATCGAAACCCAATCCATTCACGCAGGTTACACACCTGAACCCACTTCACATTCTGCCACTGTGCCTTTGTATCAAACGGTGAGTTACACTTTTGATAACGCTCAGCACGGTGCGGATTTGTTTGATTTGAAAGTGCCAGGCAATATTTACACACGCATTATGAACCCCACTGCCGATGTTTTAGAGCAACGCTTGGCGGCAATGGAAGGCGGTGTTGGCGGTCTTTGCACGGCAAGCGGTATGACGGCAGTGTTGTATTCCATTCAAACCATTGCCAAAGCAGGCGATAATATTATTGCGTCATCGGCTTTATATGGTGGCACTTACAATTTATTCGCCCATAATATGAAAAATCAAGGCATTGAAACACGCTTTTTTGATGTCGATCACCCTGAAAAAATCGCCGAATTGGTTGATGAAAATACCAAGTTAGTGTTTATCGAAAGTATTAGCAATCCTGCGGTGATTGTGGCAGACATTCCAAAAATCGCCAAAATTGCTCACGATAACGGCTTGCCCTTAATTGTGGATAACACCGTTGCCAGCCCTGTATTGTGTCGCCCGCTTGAATTAGGGGCAGATATTGTGGTTGAAGCCACAACCAAGTTTATCAACGGACACGGCAATGCTTTGGGCGGTGCGATTATTGACGGTGGCAAGTTCGACTGGACACAAAGCAAACGCTTTGACGCTTTAACCACACCAGACCCTGCGTATCACGGTGTGAATTATGTAGAACATTTTGGGAGAGCAGCGTATATTGCCAGAGCAAGGGTTGTGCCGTTACGCAATACAGGCGGAGCGGTGAGTCCGTTTAATGTCATGCTTACGCTAATTGGTTTGGAAACGCTGGCTTTGCGTATGGAACGCCACAGCAGCAACACTTTGGCAGTGGCAGAATTTCTGAAAAACCGTCCCGAAGTTTCTTGGGTGAATTATCCAGGTTTGCCTGACAGTAAATATAAGTCTTTGATTGATAGAGATTATTCAGGAATGGCATCAGGTGTGATGAGTTTCGGCATTAAAGGCGGCAGGGAGGCAGGAGCAAAATTCTTGGATTCCTTGCAAATGCTTTATCGTTTGGTGAATATTGGGGACGCACGCTCTTTGGCAACCCATTCTGCCAGCACCACGCACCGTCAATTAAATGACGAAGAGTTAGCCACAGCAGGTGTGTCGCCCGATATGGTGCGTCTGTCGATTGGCTTGGAACACATTGACGACATTACCGCCGATATTGCACAGGCATTGAAAAAAGCAAGCAAGTAAATATATTTGTTATATAACAAAAACGGTATTCTTTTGAATACCGTTTTTTTCAGGCAGCCTGAAATATAGTTGCTACACAAAAAAACCGCCCAATTTTTGGACGGTTTTTGTTTTCAGGTTGCCTTTTTCAGCCTGCCTAAAACCAAAAAACGGACGATTTCTCGTCCGTTTTTATTCCAATCAAATCATCACAAAATCCCATTATTTTGATTAAATTCAATCATTTGTTGTGCGACATACGCATCGTTGGTGTATGAATTCGCAAAATGGCTTTGTTGATTGATGATGTTGTTCATCTCTTTGAAATTCAAAGAGTTACCATCTTCAAGTTCGATATTTTCAATGCGATTGAATAAGCCGCTGCCGTTCTCGATGGTAATGGTATCGTCCGTGCCAATCATGGAAATATGGATATTTTTCCCCTCTTTGGCAAACCATAATTCACTCAAATTCGCACCGATTTTGAGCGTATCGTTGCCGAGTGTGTCGGAAATTGTGTCCTGTCCATCGCCACGATTGAAGATGTAGGTATCATTGCCCAATCCGCCTTGCAGAATGTCGTTGCCCACGCCTCCTTGCAGCACATCGTGCCCTACTCCGCCGATTAAAACATCATTGCCTGCATCGCCTTGTAAGGTGTCGTTGCCTAGTCCGCCGTCCAAACGATCGTCCCCAGCACCGCCTTCCAACACATCGAAGCCCACGCCGCCTGATAAAACATCGTTGCCGATGTTGCCAACAATTCTGTCATCGCCCATGTTGCCTGAAAGATTTGAATCTTCGGCATAGGCGTAAATCACATCGTTGCCCCAAGTGGGTTGTTGCA
Source organism: Neisseriaceae bacterium (assembly GCA_017645365.1). Classification (GTDB taxonomy): domain Bacteria; phylum Pseudomonadota; class Gammaproteobacteria; order Burkholderiales; family Neisseriaceae; genus RGIG9985. Next base: position 3,506 of record JAGCOT010000024.1, on the reverse strand, counting down.
CTAAATCTTTAATGTTTTCAATATTCAACGAAATATTATTAAAGTTAATTTGCTGCACAGCATAATCGCCTGCTGCGTCATTTTCAAAATAATCTTGAACGGTAATTTGATTGTTTTGATTGTATTTATCTTGAATAATCAAATCGTTTTCATTGCGAGTAATGCTATATTGTTTCAGGTTGCCTGAAATTTGTATGACATCATTATCTGCTTGATTCGGATTAAAGTTTAATACCCTATCTTGTCCAAAATTACGGTTGAAGATATACACATCATCACCCAATCCGCCTTCAAGATAATCATTGCCGTATCCTGAAATAATCGTATCATTACCGTCATCAGCATATACTGTATTATTTCCAGCAGTTAATTGAATAATATCATTTCCATATCCAGCATAAACCGTATCATTGCCTGCTAATGGATTGATGATATTATCTTGTTGATCATAATATAAAATATCATCGCCATTTGTTGGTTTTGGTAATAATTTGTCTTTAATGGTTTGACTATCCCAAACTGTGCCATCGGCAAATTGAATACTTTCAATAAAACCATTATCAAAAGAACCGTCAAAATCATACACATTATCAATTTGTATGGTATTTTTTTCGCCATTTTGGTTGGTGTAAGTAATATAAGCAGAGGTTAAATCTCTTGAAAGTTCAATATCTTGCGGTTTAATTCCATCACCAAAAACAATTTTATCTTCACCCGCAGAATCATAAATTCTATCGTTACCAAAATTTTGATCAAAACGGTATTCATCATTACCGCCATCGCCCATTAAAACATCATCACCTTTACCACCAACGATTATTTCATCTTTCAGGCTGCCTGAAAGATTATCATTGCCATCAGTGCCAATTAACCAAGCATCTTCGATAATCGCTTTTAATTCATGGTCTCATACTGCGATAAAACTTCTAAATTATCGGCTAAATCTTGGCGATATTGTGGATTATATTTGCCTAAATCATTGGCGATTTTTAATAGATTTTTAATTTCAATCACTTCGCCTTGATTGAATTGTTCTTGAATGTAAGTATTAAACAAACTCCAATTACCATGCAAACTTTGTGTTTCTTCATCATACTGCATTAAAAATACAGGAGCGAAAATTTCAGGATAATCCATTTGTGCTGAAATTTGTGCAGCGACATAATCTTTAAATTTATTATATTCAGCAATAAGTATTGGTGCAGCCTTGCCATGTGGATTAGGATCTCTTTCGCCCCAACACCAAGTACCAAGATAATCTTCACCAACCAAATGTTCCAACGAAACCAACTGACGAGCATCCATCACATGACCGTAACCTGCTTTGTTGGGATCACGAGAATAAGGATCAACCCCATCGCTACCTGTCCAGCGATAGATTAAATCATCTAACATATTGGCACGAGTGGCTGTGTCGGCTGAAACATAGTCTTGAACCATTGCTTTTAGCGTTGCGTCCAAACTCATTGCCACCCACAAAGAATGCACATCGCCAAAAGCATCAATATAAGGCAATTCGGCTAAATCTGCCCATTCTTCGTCGGTAATATCTAATTCGGTTAAATCAATAGTTTGGGCGTTGTTGTGTTGAAACCAAATGTCTTCGATAACGGTGGTGTGTCCGTCTTGCCAATGAACGGTGGCGGTTTGACGGTGTTGGTTGCCGTTTTCATCGGTAACATCTTGATTTTTATAGTTTAATTCAATGTAGGCGATACCTGCGTCTGCGGCGGTGATAAGTTCGTTGTCAGTCGATACGCCGTCATTGATTGTGTCTTGCCACAATAAAAGTTGCTCCCAAGCGATGTCGTTCGCGTCAATAATGCCATCGCCGTTGCTATCGAGTGCTTTCAATGCTTCAAAACCGTTTTCAGCAGTTAAATCGCCAAAAAGTTCGGTCGCATTGTCGATTACGCCGTTTTTATTGCGGTCAATCGCTAACAATGCGTCTTTGCCATTAAGCCAAGCCATTTTTTCAGCAAAACCGTCTGCGTCAATATCGAAGAAAACACCGTTTTTAAGAGCATAAGTGGCAATACCGTCTCCATCAAGGTCAATGGCAAGTGGGGATTTGACTTTTTCTGCGTCGTCTTTTGATGGTTCTCCGTCTTCCCAAAGACAAGGAACATATGGTTTAAGAATTTGAATAGCACTATATCCAAGAGATACGGCAAGCCCCCAAGGGGTTTTCGTTCCAAAAATATTGACAATGTGCATTCCTGCATCAACAAATGATTTAAATATATTTCCAATATCGGAACGAGTGATTTCTTCTCTATGCATAACTTTGTGCATAAAATTACTAACAGCATTTGCTGGTCCATTGGCTGCCACTAAATCGCTAACAAAATCGGCAACTTGTCCCGTTGGTAATGCTCGTTTAGCCCAGTTTTTTGCAATCAACTTGGTAAGTTCAACTGAAATCTGACCAATTGTAAGGGCATTAGAGACCCCATCATATACTGGATAATAATCATCTCCATCACTATAATTTTGTTTAATGAAAACATCTTTCATACAACTTGTTGTACTCATAAATTTAATCTCCATAAATGGTTAGTTAAATGAAACACAGTGCGATTGCACTAACATAAAAAATACATTTTCCAATGATTGATATGATGACCTTTATCTTAATAAACTTTAATTCATTACTAAGTTGTTCAGCATTGTAATCACTAGATACATGTTTTCTAATTGGAGCGTCTGTCCATTTGTGTTTTGGTCTGAATTCTTGTATTTCGTAATATTCAATTATGTTCATCTTGAATATGTTAATAAACCCCCAATAAAGTGAGTTTAGATGCATACCTCCAACTCCACAATTTAACACGATACCAATAAACATAATAATAACAGTAGTATTATGTAGTTGTGCGTTATAAACTAATCTTGCATCCGTTTCTATTGAAATTAACATGCAAAATCCTAAAATAATTGCTGGAATTGCGAAATACAAAATACCTTTATCAATTAGTTTAATAACATCAATAATCCAATCGTCATTTTTATATTCAAAAGCGTTCTTGTTATTCGAATTGTTACTGTCAATTCTTTCACAAAATTCTTCACTTGTATGCAATATTTTTTTCCAACGAAAAAGTTTATATATGCCAATGCCAATCAAGTAAAAAGCAAAGAAATGACCTATATCCAAATTTGCCATCATCATTCCAATTTCAGGCAGCCTGAAAGTTTCTATTCAATTCATCGTTTTCATCAATCCAACGAATTGACCCAGTCCAAAGAGAGAAGTGGGCAACGGTAACTACTTTAATCAATTTGTTGAACATTTTAATCATCTCCTTTATTGGGTTTATGTGGAACCTTGAACTTTTGCTAACCTTTTCAGCTTGCCTGCTGGTTTGTTTCGATTTGTGCTTACTTACCTTTTCAGCTTGCCTGAAACTTTGGCTCTCCGTAACTTAAAGATTACTGCGATGATTTCTTACGGCTCGCAATGATTATTTCAGGCTGCCTGAAATCTACTTGGACAATTTTCGCTC
>JAGCOT010000023.1 GCA_017645365.1 Neisseriaceae bacterium | reverse complement strand
GCAAATCTTTCCCACTTTTCTTGAAAGAATGTGAGTTTAGATTTAACTATGGGACACCAAAACAGCAACTCAAAACATTGCGAAAATGGTGTGGAATTTAACAATTTTTTGGGCTAATCTAATACAGCCCCATTTTTTATGTTAAAAATCAAACCATTAGCGTTATCTATCGCTATGATTTTATCTGTATCAGCCTGTCAGCCGCCTGCGGCGGACAGTACGCCCGCTCAAAACAATAACGCCGTTCCTGCCGCAAATGCGGACGGCACAGTGAATATTGCGGTAAATGATACGCAATGCGAGCCTATGGAATTGACCGTCCCCAGCGGCAAAACCACTTTCAATATTGTGAATAATTCCGCTCGCAAATTAGAGTGGGAAATTTTGGAAGGCGTGATGGTTGTTGATGAACGCGAAAACATTGCACCAGGTTTAACCGACAAAATGACGGTTACGCTGATGCCTGGTGAATATGCAATGACTTGCGGCTTGCTGACTAATCCGCGTGGCAAATTGATTGTAACCGACAGCGGCTTTAAGGCACCTGATAACTTGGCGGATATGTCAAAACTGGCACAACCTTTGGCGGATTATAAGGTTTATGTGCAAGCCGAAGCGAAAGAGTTAGTCGCCAAAACAGACGCATTTGTGGCAGCGGTTAAAGCAGGCGAAATTGAAAAAGCCAAAGCAATGTTTGCCGACACACGCACGCACTACGAACGCATTGAGCCGATTGCAGAATTGTTTGGCGAACTCGACCCTGCGATTGACGCACGCGAAGACGATTTCAAAACCGTTACCGACCCTGAATTTACAGGCTTTCACCGCATTGAATATGCTTTGTGGGAAGAAAAATCTGTGGCAGGTGTTCAAGACATTGCAGATAAATTATCCGCCGATGTCAAAGCATTAGCGGCAGAAATTGACGCTTTGAATTTTCCGCCACATAAAGTTGTGGGCGGTGCGGCGGTGCTGATTGAAGAAGTGGCAGGCTCGAAAATTTCGGGCGAAGAAGACCGTTACAGCAAAACCGATTTGTCGGACTTTAAGGCAAATGTCGAAGGGGCAGAAAAAATTGTGGAACTTTTCCGTGCTGTGATTAACGAAAAAGATCCAGCACTCCTGCAAACAGTGGATAGCAACCTGAAAACGGTGAATGATATTTTGGCGAAATACCAAACGGCAGACGGCTTTTTGCCGTATGACAAACTCACCGAAGAAGACCGCAAAAATCTCGCTACGCCGATTAACACGCTGGCAGAAGAGTTGGCGAAGTTTAGGGGTACTTTGGGCTTGAATTAAGGCGTTTGTTTGTAGATACTATCTTTCCAGTCAAGCCTAAATTGCAAAAAAACTCACACAGTTTGGGCTTGATAAACGGTTTGGTGTTTGAGTACACCAAAACAAATGTGTACCAATCGGCACATACTAGCCCCAATCGCTTGCATTTTTGTTTTACCACGCGCCACCAACCGCTCATAATGGGCTTGAATATCAGGATTGTACTGTTTGGCAACAACGGCTGGCATATACAGTAAAGCAAGGTAGGGTGGGCAACTTGTTGCCCACGCGTTTAATCAATTTCAGGCAGCCTGAAATCAGTTTATTGGGTTTGTCAATAAACTATTTTATGTGGCGAAAATTTATCCAAGTTAGTTAAGGAAAACAACAATGCACTTAAAACCCAAATTAAAACGCGTGGGCAACAAGTTGCCCACCCTACGCTTGCTAACCATACTGTTTTTAATGTATCAAGAAAAGAAGTACTTCCTCTAATTGATGAAGCTTGGAAAAAGAAAGGAAGTTCTCAAATAGAACGTGGTCTTGAAGTCTATAACATTAACATGAATAAAGTTATTGGAACTAATGGAGAAAAGAACATTAGAATTGTTACCAAACCAGGTAGTAAAATTATTATCACTGCCTACCCTGTTAAATAATTTATTATTGGAAAATATTTATATGAAGCCTAAAATTTGCCCATTCTGTGAACAAGATTATATTTATAGATATTTTATCGAAAAAACAAAAGAAGAAGTTTTCCTTTGCCCTGAATGTGATAGTCTTTGGTTTAATCAAAAAGATATTGGTTCACCAAGGGGTTCTAATTATGAAGATGCATTCAATGAAAGAGGTATTGAACCTACTTGGGATGATGAATTATATCAAAATATTTTATATGAATAATCCAGCAAGCGTAGGGTGGGTCTTCGACCCACCGCAACGGATAGAATGCTTTCAGGCAGCCTGAAACCTATGCTGTCATTGCGAGCCTTAAACAAAGTTTAAGGCGTGGCAATCTCCTAAATACGGGAACGATAAAGCAAAAACCATTTCAGGCAGCCTGAAACAACACAGGTAACGCCTAACGGTGTTATTTTCATTCGTTGCGGTGGGTCGAAAACCCACCCTGCAATAAACTAACCCTTTAATGAAACGCCTGAATGGCATCAAGTTATTCAGGCATTTTTTAGACAAATACTCATTGACATTTTTTATTATCCTAATTAAGGAAAACATTATGGAAACAGCAAATATCAATACGCTTTCTCGGCGAAACTTATTAAAAACCGCCGCTATTACCGTTGCCAGCAGCACCGCACTTTTAACCGCTTGCAAACCACAAAACAGCGAAAAAGCGTCCCCTGCTTCATCGCCCAAACAAGATGCCCCTGTGGCGGTTGAAGAAAACCGTTACGACTGCTTTGGTTCTCATCAAGCAGGCATTACCACGCCGCACCAGTTGTTTGGCAACTTAACCACATTTGACTTAACCATCACCGATAAAAATCGCCTGATTGATTACTTTCGCATACTTACCGCCCGCATAGAATTTTTGACGCAAGGCGGCGAAATCAAAGACACCGACCCACGCTTGCCGCCAGAAGCAAGCGGCTTATTAGGCAAAAATCTGCCGTCAGACGGCTTAACGATTACGGTTTCAGTGGGCGACAGTCTATTTGACAACCGTTTTGGTTTGTCAGACAAAAAACCCTTGCGTTTGAAAGAAATGAAACGTTTTCCAAATGACAAACTCAATGCCGACTGGTGCGATGGCGACATCAGCATACAATTTTGTGCACACTCGCCCGAAACCTGTCAAAACGCCTTACGCGACATCATCAAAAACACTGCCAAATTTGCCGTGCCACGCTGGTCATTAGACGGCTGGTTGCCCAAAGCCGAGCCTGGTGCAATGGCAGCCCGCAATCTATTTGGCTATCGCGACGGTTCAGGCAACCCCGATATATCTGATGACAAAGTCGCAAACGAAGTTTTATGGACGGGTGTTGCCGCCAACAGTTTAGACGAACCAGCGTGGGCAAAAAATGGCAGTTACCAAGCGGTTCGGTTAATCCGCCAGTTTGTCGAATTTTGGGACAGAACCCCACTACAAGAGCAAAACACCATTTTCGGACGAGAAAAATACAGCGGAGCCCCATTAGGACAAAAACACGAGAGCGACACGCCAAACTACACAGGCAACTGTGAAAGCGATAAAGGCAACTGTGATGGCAACAGCATTCCATTAGACAGCCATATGCGACTTGGCAATCCACGCAACGCAGGCTGGGAACGACACCGCATATTCCGCCGTCCATTTAACTACTCATTAGGTTTAGCCAAAAACAAACAGTTAGATGTGGGCTTGTTGATGATTATCTATCAGGCAAATTTAGATGACGGCTTTATTTTTGTGCAAAACGCAATGAACGGCGAACCTTTGGAAGAGTACATTCAACCATTCGGCGGCGGCTATTTCTTTACACTACCTGGTTTTCAAAAAGGCGAATTTTTGGGGCAGGGAATGTTTGATATATAAAAAAGTTTCAGGCTGCCTGAAAACCTATGCTGTCATTGCGAGCCTTAAACAAAGTTTAAGGCATGGCAATCTTCTAAATACGGAAACGATAAGGCAAAAACCCTTTCAGGCAGCCTGAAAAGTTTTAATTGACCTAAACGATAAGGAGATTGCCACGCCGTGTATTACACGGCTCGCAATGACGGTGTTTTTTATGCTGCCTAAAATCGTTTTGTTTTATGCAAATCTGCGATTTGCTTGGTGGGCATTTCAACCCACCCTACGGCGGTTTGTTGTTTTTCAGGCTGCCTGAAATATTTAAAACTTCCGTCATTGCGAGTCTAAACGAAGTTTAGTTGTCGGCAACGCCTATACAGTACTGTATAGGGGGTGCTTGACAAAGCACCCCTGTACGAAAATTTTTTTGGGGTATTCAAAATGAAAAAATCACTGATTGTGTTGATGTCTCTTGCTCTAACCGCTTGTCAGGTTACAGAGGAACAAACTATTCAATATATTTCTACCACGAACACTATGGAACAATGCTTGTACCCTGAACAATATGCTAATGGTACGCTGTACAAAAACTTATCACGCAATGAACGCACATTATTGGGAAAATTAAAAGATAAAGAATTACGCCGTATCATTGGTAATGACTCTTACAAAACATTAAAAGGAAATGCTCCTGTGAGTAGAGACATGAGAAATTCTTTTCATAAAAATATGCAACGCTTAAAACACAATAAGACTCAAAATTGGGGCGATGAATGGTGTACCAATTTTAGGGATAGTTATTTTACTAAATTAAAAGAAATGGACGAACAACAGGCACAAGCCGAAAGAATACGCCAAGAACAGGCCATTCAGGAAGAAAGAGAACGCCAAGCACGCAATGCTTATTATGCCACGCCAGAAGGACAGGCGGCATTGGCACAGGAAAAATTGCAAAGAGAACAAATGGCATTACAACAGCAACAGTTGCAACAGCAGCAATATCAACAAAACTTGCAACGACAACGATTGCAACAAGAACAATATCAATATCAGCAACAGCAAATGTATCAGCAACAACAAATGCAGATGCAAATGCAACAACAGCAACAACTGATACGACAACAGCAAGAACAGTTGAGACAGCAAGAAAAGCAACTAAAAGAATTAAAACGCTTACAAAATAGGCGTTAAAGAAAACGGCAAATTATTTGCCGTTTTCTTGTTTCAGGCAGCCAGAAAGAATTTTTGCATTATCGTTGTATTGTGTAGCGGATCGAAATAATGATGTAGGTTGTAGGTTAGGCATGTCAGCCCACAAACAAGACTGTAAGATGTTGCTTTTCATTTTTCAGGCTGCCTGAAAACCATTATTCATTGTTTTTGATAACAACTATTATTTTCTTTCATAAAAGACAAAAATCGGATACAATAAACATTGTTAATTGATAATGTTTTTCATTATCTATACAGCTTATCTCTATAAAAATTAAAGGGTTTTTATAATGAACTTATCAGAATTGCCTATTGGACAGTTTGCGGTGATTAAATCGGTGAAAGCCGAGAAAAAGTTGCGGCGACATTTATTGGATTTGGGGCTAATCCCTGAAACAACGCTTAAAATGGTGAAGCATGCACCGATGGGCGACCCTGTGGAGTTGGCTTTGCGGGGTTATTCGCTCACCTTACGCCGAAAGGACGCCGCTCAAATTGAAATTGAAACGGTCAATCAACCTGCTTTCAGGCAGCCTAAAAATATGGCAAATACGGAATGGAAAAAGGAAACGCTACACCCTAATTTGGGTGAAGACGATTTTTGTCATACCGACAACCACGCTCACCCCCTGCCCGAACACGAGTTGCTGTCGTTTGCATTAATTGGCAATCAAAACAGCGGCAAAACCACGCTGTTTAACCAACTCACAGGCTCAAAACAGCATGTGGGCAATTTTCCAGGTGTTACAGTCGATAGAAAAAATGGGGCAATTCGCCATTATCCCAATACAAATATTACCGATTTACCTGGTATTTATTCAATGACGGCGTATTCTGATGAAGAAAAAATCGCCATTGATTTTTTATTGGATAACAAGCCACATTGTATTATCAATATTGTTGATGCAAATAATATTGAACGAAATTTATATTTAACCATGCAATTATTATCTATGGATATTCCTGTTATTGTGGCGTTAAATATGATGGACGAATTGGCGAATAATGGCGGTTCTATTGATATTAACGCAATGGAAGAATTATTAGGCGTGCCTGTTATTCCGATTTCTGCGGCAAAAAATCAGGGTGTTGATGAATTGGTGCGGCACGCGGTGCATATTGCTCATTTCCAAGAAAAGCCGCAAAAACAAGACTTTTGCGATAAAGATGACCATAACGGTGCGGTTCATCGTGCCTTACACGCCATTATTCATCTTATTCACGACCACGCAGAAATGGCTCATATTCCGCCACGCTTTGTTGCGGAGAAATTATTAGAAGACGATTATTATATTGCCAAACGCTTAAAATTAGATAAAAATGAACAGGAAACCATAGAGCATATCGCCTTGCAAATGGAAAAAGAAAGGGGAATGGATAAAAACGCCGCCATTGCCGATATGCGATTTGCTTTTATTGAAAAAGTTTGCAAACAAACGGTTAATAAACCATTAACACGAAAGGAGCAAATTCGTTCGCAAAAAATCGACACGCTTTTAACAGGCAAATATACTGCCATTCCCATTTTCTTTGCAATTATGGTGTTGATTTTTTACTTAACTTTCAACCTATTAGGTTCTGGCTTACAAGAAATATTAGAAAATTTAATTGATAAAGGCACCGTTTGGTTTGACGGCAAACTCACCCTTTGGGGCGTGAATGACGCACTGCACGGCTTGATTATTGACGGCATTTTCGCAGGTGTGGGCAGTGTTTTAACCTTTCTGCCGATTATTGTGGTGCTGTTTTTCTTCTTGGCGATTTTGGAAGACACGGGCTACATTGCCCGCGTGGCATTTGTGATGGACAAACTCTTGCGTGGCATTGGGCTTTCAGGGCGAAGCATTGTGCCTATGTTAATTGGCTTTGGTTGTTCCGTGCCTGCGATTATGGCAACAAGAACGCTTCCTTCTGAGCGCGACCGCAAAATGACGATTTTGCTTACGCCGATGATGAGTTGCACCGCCAAACTGCCGATTTACGCCTTTTTTGTAGCGGCATTTTTCCCCAAAAATGGGGCGTGGATTATGTCAGGGTTATATCTTTTGGGTATTATCACCGCCATTATCATAGCCTTAATCTATCGAAAAACGCTGTTTAAGGGTGAGCCAATTCCGTTTGTTATGGAAATTCCGCCCTATCGTTTTCCTGCCTTGCGAAATATTGTGCAACTGTTGTGGGAAAAGGCGAAAGGCTTTATAGAGCGGGCTTTTACGGTGATTTTTATCGGCACAATCATTGTGTGGTTTTTGCAAAGTTTTGATGTGCATTTTAATCTTACAGACGACTCATCAACCAGCATTTTAGCCGCTGTAACAAGCATATTTGCTCCGATTATGCAGCCTTTGGGTTTGGGCGATTGGCGAATTGGTGCCAGTTTAGTCGCAGGCTTTATCGCCAAAGAAGGCGTGGTTTCCAGTATGGAAGTGCTGTTTGGCGATGAACTCACCGCCATTTTAACGCCTTTGGCAGCCGCCACAATGTTGGTTTTCGCCCTACTCTACACCCCCTGTTTAGCGGCAATTGCAACCGTGAAACGCGAATTGGGGGGTAAATGGGCAGTATTTGTGGTGCTATGGCAATGTGCGATTGCTTGGATTTTGGTAATGGTTGTAAAATTAGTGCTTATGGCTTTTGGCGTGCAGTAAAATAGTTTCAGGCTGCCTGAAAAACATCTCCGTCATTCTAAACGAAGCATTAGCGAAGTGAAGAATCTTGATATAAAATGCTTTTCAGGCAGCTTGAAAAATAATGAAAAGATTAGTTAATATGGAAAAATTTTTTGAACGCTATCCCAATACACCACAAGGCAAAACAAGTTCCGTGCGTTTTTCTGATATTCGTTTTCTTAAAGCAAAAGAACAAGCAGCAAAACCCACTGTGGCAGTTGAAGTTATTGCACAACATGTCAATGATTTTTTACAAAAAATGGGTATGAAACCGATTGAAAATCCGATTTATTCTTTGAATGACATTAAAATTGAGGCGAATATACCTAAAATAGATTATAAAAACATCCAAAAACAATTTAATCTCAACAGCAAAAGCGATATTGTTTGGATGAAATTCACACAAGACGGTTATTTAGGAGTAGTCGCAGTTTCAAATGACATCAACTTTGACTATCCAGCATCAAGCGATGCATATAATGAAAAAACAACATCAGGGAAATGGTTGCATTTTACTTCTGGTATTTTGATACACAAATTAAATAAAAAATGGGATACATCTTTTGTATTATTATTTCCATTGGCAAATATCCCAAAACCATATACGAGAGGTGATATTGAAACAGCGATTGGCAATTATTTAATCGCACAAAATATCCCTATTATCGATTTTTACTCACATAATTATTAACTTTCAGGCAGTCTGAAAAACGGTAATCGTATTATGAACAAAACAATCACCCCATTTTTAATCATATTATTAGCCTCTTGCACACCTGTGCAAGAATCCTCCACTTCATCATCACAAAATAAGCCCATTGCCATGACCACAAGCAACGAAACCCAATCAACACAACATTTCAAACACGAATATCTATCAAAATGGGAATTAGTTGAAGCCAAAGGCAACATCATTCGTGTGGAATTTATGATAGGCACAGAAACCTGTTATGACGCACGCTACAAAATAGAAGAAAACGAACAAACCGTTGAATTAGCCGTGATTGCAGGCGTAAAACCAAACGCACCAGAATTTTGCACCAGAGAAGCACGCACAGGCACATTCACCATCTTACTCAAAAAACCACTGGAACAACGCAAACTAATTCCAATGGATAAATCGAAAGTAACACTCTATTAATCATCAAAAAATCAAGGAAAAACAAATGATTAACATTTTATTAGGCTTTTTAATTATCGTTGCGGTTGCATTATCGCTATGGGCAATCCAAATTAAACGCAAACACGGCGGCGGTTGTAGCGGTTGCGGTACGGGCTGTGGCACAGATTGCGGCACTTCTTGTGGGGGCTGTGGGGCTTATTTATCTGAACAAAAAGACAAATAAAAAATGCTTTCGCCGCGTCCAAACTTCGACTTAATGACTTTCTCATCTACTTGAACAAACTGCATTTGTTATAAATAAATAAAGATTTTGAACAATCCATGCGATGCTTAAAACTTTGGACAGTGCGTCCTGAAAGCGATTTTTTTCTTTTACAAAAACAAGGCGTTTATCGCACGGATAAACGCTTTGTTTTTTCTCATCGGCATAAAGCGTATCACTGGATTGCTGAACAATTAAAAAAGAAAATATCTCCGCCTGATGGTGTTGATTTTCCTGTTTGGGCTTGGTATCGAGCGTATGGTTTAACTCAAATAAAGCCTGATTTACGCAAAAGTGGACATTTAAAACGCAAAGAGCGTGGCGTAAGAATAGAGTTTGATGTCCCTGAACATTTGGTTTTATTAAGTCATTTTGATGCTTGGCATGCGGTTCTTAATAACCATTGTTTAGCATTCACCGATAAAGAATTAGATGAGTATGAGCAAATGGAACAAACCTATCCCAAAGATATTTTTGAAAAAATAAAACAGACAAGTTGGATGAAAATATTTGATTTGAATTTGATAGAAGATCCAAACAACGATGCCGTGCAAGCGATTTTGTGGGAATTAAAAATGGAATGGGTCAAAAAGGTCGATTTTTTTACTGCTCGATAGCATGACTTTTTCAGGATCATCCACAGCAATATTCATCTTTTGCAAAAGTTTTCAGGCTGCCTATTTTCTTATGGAAAATCTTTTCAGAACCAAAACTGGCATCTGTGGCACATTTCTTCGTTGTGCGTTGCTCAAAAACTCGCCTAACCCATTGTTATGTCTTCGTTTTTTGTGTTACTGCAACTTTGAACTGTGCTCACATCTATCAGTTTTGTAGGTTTCTTTCAGGCTGCCTGAATAATAAAAACGCCAATCGTTTTGATTGGCGTTTTGAGTTTATTTACTTAACTGCTTATCCTGACCATTTTGCGGTGAATATTTGCCGTGCAAAATACAACCATCGCAATCGGTTGTTAAAAGTTCCTGCATGACTGGTTCTGTT
>JAGCOT010000022.1 GCA_017645365.1 Neisseriaceae bacterium | reverse complement strand
TATCGGCTGCACTTCTTGCTGTAACTTCTAATACAAAAAATTCAAGCAGTTTCTTCTGTACAGATTTCTTTAATTTACAATGCGTTATCTTCATTTTTGCAGTCTATCATAACTGCTAATCTAATACAGCCCCAAAATTTTGAAGAGCCCCTGCAAAACTGGCATCTGTGGCACATTTCTTCGTTGTGCGTTGCTCGAAAAACATAGCCTTTCTATTGCTTATGTCTTCGTTTTTCTGTGCTACTACAACTTTGAATTCTTCACACATCTACCAGTTTTGCAGGGATCTCCTGAAAATAAAAAACCCTGCATATGCAGGGTTTTAGAAAAATTAAAATTCAACTTTGGGTGTGGTTGAAATGGCTTTTTCGTTTTCCACTGTAAATTGTGGTCGTGCTTTTAATCCAAAAATTTTTGCCACAATGTTTTGTGGGAATTGACGCACCGTAGAATTATAGGTTTGAATCGCTTTAATATAATTATTGCGGGCAGTGGTTACGCGATTTTCTGTGCCTTCTAATTGGGCTTGCAAATCGCGGAAATTTTGGTCGGCTTTCAAATTCGGATAATTTTCTGCCACCACCAATAAGCGTGATAAAGCACTACTCAACTCGCCTTGTGCCTGTGCGTATTCTTTGAGTTTTGCTTCATCCATCGCATCTTCTGATGTCATGTTGATGCTGCCCACTTTACTGCGTGCATTGGTTACTTCGGTCAATACGCTTTCTTCGTGTTTGGCATAGCCTTTGACGGTGTTTACCAAATTAGGAATCAAGTCCGCACGGCGTTGGTATTGGTTTAATACTTCTGCCCAAGCTGCGTTTGCTGCTTCGTCTTGCGTTTGCATGCTGTTGTAGTAACCGCAAGAAGATAAAGAAAACAGCAAACTCAATAATGCCATGAATTTAAAAAGTTTTTGTCTCATTTCGAATTTCCCTGACAACAAAAAGTGGCATTGTAAAATAAAAAAATTAAAGATGCTTAAAAAATCAGGCAGCCTGAAAGCATTTACTGTGCAGGCAAATTGAGGGTTAAGTAAAAATCATCATCATAGTGTGCTGATTCATTTCGCTAAAATTTCAGGGTGCCTTTGTAAACAGGCACCCTGAAAGCAATTTGAATGTTTATTCTGACGATTTTCGCAAGCCGATATAAGGAGATGCCATATCGCCCAAAGTCATAAAGAATGGGGCGGTGATGGCGTTTTTCCATGCGTCTGTTTGGGGTATGCTGGTCATGGATAAAACCATGACACTGATGGTTACTAAAACCACGCCTTTGATGATTCCAAAAACGCCGCCCAAAAAGCGATTGACACCGCCTAATTTTAAAGCAGTCAATAAGGCGTTTAACAGTTGTCGCATCATAAATAATACGATAAATACCGCCACAAAAATACCTACAAACGCAACGACATGGGCAAGTTCTCTGGGATGGATTTGCGTTAGAAAAATTTCGGCTACTGGGGCGGCGAATAATCGTGCGGCAATTAAGCCTACTAGCCAGCGGACGATGGACACCACTTCGTTTACCAAGCCACGCAGCATGGAAATCAGCATAAAAATGGCAATAGTGCCAAGTGCGATGGAATCAAAAAGCGTCATTGGTGCACCGATATGCTGTCAAAACCATTATCTTTTAAGCGTTTTACGATGCGTTCAGATTCTGCGGAAGAGGCAGCCTGAACACGCACTCGATAAACGGTACCATTGGCAGATTGTGCTTGATGCACTTTTGCATTCACGCCAATTTGTGCCAATTTGGCTTTTTGCGTTTCTGCCTGCTGTGAAGACGAAAAAGCTCCAATTTGAATGGTACTTGTCTTATTGGCAGTAACGGTTTTCCCTGCCTTGCCATTCAAAATTTCTTGTGGCGATAATTTTTTATTGTCTGTTTTGCTTGTTGTTTCTGTTTTTTTGGTTTCAGTTTTTGTTACCACTGGTTTTTCGGTTTTTTTGGTTTCGGTTTTTGTTACCACTGGTTTTTCGGTTTTTTTGGTTTCGGTTTTTGTTACTACTGGTTTTTCAGTTTTTTTGGTTTCGGTTTTTGTTACGACAGGTTTTTCAGTTTTTTTGGTTTCGGTTTTGCTTACAACAGGTTTTTCTGCTTTTTTGGTTTCGGTTTTTGTTACCACTGGTTTTTCAGTTTTTTTGGTTTCGGTTTTGCTTACAACAGGTTTTTCAATTTTTTTGGTTTCGATTTTAGGTTCAATTTTGGGCGTAACAGGTTTTTCAAGCTTTTTAGCTTGTACGGTTTCTGGAATATTTTTGGCTGTTTCTGTTGGGACAGGCGTTGTTTCTTGTGCTACTTGCGGTAAGGCAGGTTGAAGTATTTCGGTTTGCACTTCTGGGGCTTTGGAAAGAACGGTGGGCGTTCCAGGCATGTCCACGCGAACAATTTCATTGCTGGATTCCTGCTGATGATTCAATGCCGAAATCAATACGCCAGCACCCAAAGTAACAAAAGCCGTTGCCCCAATCAAACGATTGCGGTTTTTCCTTTTGAGTTCTTCAAATTGTTCTTGTGGATTATGAGAACGAGCCATGTTGATTGTCCTTGATGTGTTCATAGACAGCCTGAAAAGTTTTGGCTTTCGCTAAACTTCGTTTCAGGCTGCCTGTATTTAAATTTGCCGTAAAACTTCTGCCACTGTATGAAACGAACCAAAGACAACAATTCTATCATCTTCATTCGATTCTTGGACGGCATACTGCCATGCAGCCTGAATATTGGGAAAAGAGCGTATTTTTTCTTTTGCAATGCCCAATGTGTCAAAGGCAGCCTGAATATTGTCAAGACTTCGACCACGCGGTAAATCTAATGGTGCAATCAGCCATTCGTCAAATTGGTCTTTTAAAATGGTTACGACGCTTGCTAAATCTTTATCATTCAACATCGAAAACACCGCACGGCGTTTTTTGGCAAAGGGCAATCGTTGCAAACTGTTTTTTAAAGCGTGTGCCGCGTGCGGATTGTGTCCCACATCTAAAATTCGCATGGGACGACCTGCAAGTGCTTGAAATCGTGCGGTATTTTCTGCCAATAATAAACCTTTTTTAATTGCCGCCAAATCCACAGGCAGTTTTTCGTGCAAACATTCAACTGCTGTTAATGCACAAGATGCGTTTTGAATTTGATATGCCCCACGCAAAACAGGCATTGGCAAAGCATGACGCGATTTCTGTGTTGGATTGAAAAAATACGACCACTGCTGTTGTTCCAGTGTTTTGTAAGAAAAATCTTTACCATACAGAAGCAAATGGGCATGAATATTTTCTGCGTGTTGTCGCAAGCTTTCTGGTACTGGATTTTGCCCAAAAATCGCATAGCGATTGGGACGAAAAATACCTGCTTTTTCAAAGGCAATTTGCTCGATGGTATCGCCCAAAAAATTTTGATGGTCGATATCAACCGAAACCACAACCGCCACATCAGCATCAAAAACATTCACCGCATCCAAACGCCCCCCCAAGCCGACTTCTAAAATCATGACATCAACATTTTGTGTCATAAAAATATCGACTGCGGCTAATGCGTTGTATTCAAAATAAGAAAGATGAATTTCTGCACGGGCGGTTTCTATGCGTTCAAAAGATGCCACAATCACATCATCATCAACGGGAACACCGTTGATGGCAATGCGTTCATTAAAACGCAATAAATGCGGACTGGTCAGCGTGCCAACGCGAAATCCTGCTTCGCGATAAATAGCGGTTAAAAACGCACATACGGAACCTTTGCCGTTGGTTCCTGCAACGGTGATGATGGGCATTTGAGGAGTCAGATTCATGCGATTTTTCACCGCATTCACTCGCTCTAAACCCATTTCAATCACACCGCCTGCCTGACCTTGCTCGATTTTTTCCAGCCATTGATTGAGTGTTGCCATTTTGGATAAAAACTAAAATAAGACCGATGGATTGTACCTTTTTCAGGCTGCCTTATCCAATTTGATGCTGTTTTGATGTTCATTTATGGTGATTGTATATAGAATATTGGACATAAAACTATTTCAGGCAGCCTGAAACTTTTGGCAATCCATTCAATATTATGACTCGAATTCTTTTACATCTTCATTATGCTGGTACAGGTTTTCATGGGTGGCAGAAGCAACCGCATTTGGAAACGGTGCAATCTATTTTGGAATCCGCCGTGGGCAAAATTGCAGGACATTCTGTGGAAATCATTGCCGCAGGGCGTACCGATCGTGGCGTTCATGCTTTGGGTATGGCGGTACATTTTGATACTACCGCTAAACGCCCCATGCACGCTTGGGTGGCAGGGGTGAATACCTTTTTGCCGCGTGGTATTTCGGTTTGTTCTGCACAAGAAGTGGCACCATCATTTCATGCCAGATTTGACGCCGTTTCACGCAGTTATCGTTATGTTTTGAGTAATCAGGCAATTCGTCCTGATATTTTGCATGGTCGCGTTGGTTGGTCGTTTATTCCTTTGAACATTCCTCAAATGTTTCAGGCTGCCCAAATGTTATTGGGGACACAGGATTTTTCTTCTTTTCGTTCTTCTGAATGTCAAGCCAAATCGCCCATCAAACATATGTATCAAGCCGATGTTTATCAGGCAGACGGAATGATTTGTTTTGATTTTAAGGCGTCTGGATTTTTACATCATATGATTCGCAATATTGTGGGTGCGTTGATTTATGTAGGCAGTAATAAAATCAGCATCGAGCAATTTCAACAGATTATGGACAGTCGTTCTCGAAGCATAGCACCGCCGACTTTTATGGCAGATGGTTTGTATTTTACGGGGGTGGAATATCCTGAACATTGCGGTATTCAACCTTTCAGGCTGCCTGAATGGTTTTGGGGGAAACATCAATAAGTTTCAGGCTGCCTGAAAGTGTGTTTCATACAGATTTTTCACATAAATAGGCAGCCTGAAAAGCTTTCCTATACAATGTTAGAGATTGTGTTAAAAATGCGATTTTAGGATTTATTGCAAAAAAGTAGCAATTTGTGATGATTTTGACGCAAAATGGGCGGATATAGTTGCCATCAAATCGATCTGGGCTATAATAACATTGTTGCAGATGATATGCGGGTGCATGGTGGCAATAATCCATCATCCAAAGAGCCTGATGATTGAGCAAATAGTGATATACCGTTTTGATTGGGGAGAGAATGAATAAAAAGCAAATAGATTTTTTAATAAAAAATTACAAAAAAGAGTTGGGTCAAGTGCTGGGTTCGAGTTATTACGCGGTGTATAAATGGGAACGCTGTGATCGAATACCCAAAGAGAAAAGAGAGCAACTCGAAGCAATGAGCGTGGTGGATTTTTTTAATTGTTTTTCTTCAATTTGGCAAGATGAAATAGAAAATCGAAAAGTATCATTATTGATAAATCTTAACCAGTTGAATGATTAAAAATGGAATTGTTAAACCTTAAAATCAAAGATTTGTACTAAAAAGCGATGGCTTATATTCCCCTCAAATCTGGGTGGGCGATATACCACTGCAAGTGCTACGAACAGGCTGTAATAAGAGTGTATGGATTTAATGAAACTTGCACGGTATTTTGGGTATCCGACTGATTCACGATTGCTGTCCCATACCAGAACCCCACAACAATCAAAACCGACAAGGAAACTTGTTTGTCTTTATATCAAGCAAGGTGAGCAATCTATTATCCACGCTGTTTTTCAGCTTGCCCAAAAAGGCTTTTGAAGATGAAGTCAAAATCTTTTACAAGCGAAAAACCGAAATTTCTGTAAGTCGCAAGGCGAAGTTAAAATGTCGTTTATGACTGTTCGTCTTTTGGTGGCACAGGGGCAAACCAGCCCACGAATAGCAACAATAAGCCGACGATGATAAAGGAAATAATCCGTTCTATGCCGCCTGTGTTGGCAAGTTCAACCAAAAACAGTTTGCACACCACCACACCCATCAGCGTAGCCCCTGCAATCCACAAAGGGCGGCGTGCTATTTTATGGGCATAAATCATGGTGATGATGGCGGCAATCGCCCAGATAATCGACAGTGTCGCCTGTACACCAAATGATGAAAGCAGGGCTCTCCATTCTATGCCGATGTAATAATGCCAGCAACGCATCACAGTTGCACTTAATACAATTAAGGCGAGCAATGCCACACCTACTTGAAGATAACGGTCGGTATCGGCGGTTTTTTCAGCAAAACCAATGCGATACCATTGCCACAGTTGATAAATTATGGCAAGCGAACCAATTTCTATGGTGTTTATAATTGGAATGTATGAATGTGCCACAGGATGTGAAAAATTCACTGCCAATACCCATATCACACAGAAAATGGCTAAAACGATGCTAATCGCCCCACTGTAAAGTTGTTCATAGGGTTTGAAATAGTGGTTGAAATGCGTAAAAATAACCCATGCAGTCAATGGCACGATGAGCGTTTCTAATGGTCGTAAAATTTCAAAATGCTCGTGTATGGCATGCAGCAAAATACTCCACAAGAAAATGTAAGACAAAGACAAAATGGCTGATGACATTGATGTCGTTGCTTGATTTTTTTCGTTTTCAGGCAGCCTGAAAAGAGTGAGAAAGGCTAATGCTGTGCCGAAAAGTAAAATCACACTGCCTGTTAAGGCGTATTGTGGTCTTTGCCAATGTTGTATGTTGTTGAACATGATAAACGCACCGCCCAAACCCCATAATACAGCGGAATAAATGCCGATTTTCCAACGGCGGAATGTGGTGAATGCCAGCAATATCGCCCATATGATTAATCCTGATACACAGAGTGCATCGGTTTCGACCAAGCCAAAATCTTCTAACACTTCGTGTAAATCGACCATTGCCAAAACAATCCCCAACCATAGGTTGATGGTGCCGAAAATATTGTTGGCTTTTGTGTTGCTATTGTCTTTTCGCCATTCTGCTTCGTGGAGTAAATAGGCAGAAACAATCCACAACAAAGCGTATAGCGTCAGGATGCCGTTGTTGTCAAAAGGTCTGTTGATAAGACAGACGATTGCCAAAAATATGCCGATTGTGCTGAATATAGTAAAGACGGTATTTTTTTGTTTCCATTGCAAAGCCGATAATGCCAATGTCATCAAGGTGATTACAGGCATGGCATACACAGGAATGAGTGTAATCATAGGCAGGCTGAAAGCGTTAATCAGCGTCAGGACAGAGTTGGCAGATTGTGCATTGCTTTCCCAAACCGCACTTTCTTCACGATGATTTTGATGCCAAAAATAGTAAATCGCCGCACCACTGATGAACACCATCAACGCCCCAATGCCTGAACCTTGCCACATAGGCGTTGGGTTGATGGAATAATAAGGGGCATGCTGAATGCCTGTTAATTGTGTGAATGCGGCAAGTGCAAATACGCCTAATGCTAAAAGCCGTGTATGCGGTTGGCGTTGCATTAAGCCAAATACATACACCAAACCTGCTTCCAGTGCCCATGCTGATGCTGTCCATTGTTGTTCTAATGCCAATGGTATGGCAATGGTGATAAACAGGGCGGATAATACGGTAAAGGCTTGTTTGAGTACGGCAAAATCTTCGCCTTTATTGCGATAAATATAAGCCAAAATGCCATACACGCCTGCCCACAAAAGAGCAGAATAAGCTGCTGCATTTTCCCATTGTTCGACCATCGCATATTGCAATCCGAATGAAGATAAAGCGGTGCCAAATAAAAGTGTACTGTCTAACGCACTAATGTGCATACCGTAAGCGACAATGGTTTTCCAAATGCGTGAAAGGGTAGCATTGTTGGGAATTTCGCGTAATTCGCCTTGCAAGGGAGTGGTTTCTAATGTGCGATGGGCGAAAAAACAAGCCACCAGCGTATAAAGTAACCAGTGATAAATCAAGAAAAATTCGCAACTGATAAACAAATTGGGTTGATATTCGTGGCTCCATAATAGAGCAATCCACAGTGTGCCAATCGCTCCGATTAAATTTAATGACCGCCACGCTTTGAACCACGCAATTATGGCAATGCCTGTATTCAAAATGGCAAGATAGGTAAACAGCATGATGTGTGAACCAGTGCCGTCCGAAGTGAGAACAGGGGCGGCTAAACCGCCAATGACGGCGATTTGTGCCATGATTTTGGCGTCTTTGATGACTGCTCGCCACGCCATCAACGCCACCGCCCACAGCATGACAACAAAGGCAACATTGGCAGGCAGAATGTGATGCAGTTTCACCGCAGCCAAAGCGGTGAGATACATCACGCCAAAGCCAAAACCTTGCAAAATCAAGCCGTAATCACGGCGTTTGTTTTGCAAAAATTCACCGCCCACAGCAGCGGCAATGCCTGTTGCAAAAACCAATAGATAACGCACCGACATTGGCATGGCACCGCCCACATACCGCAGCAAAAATGCCAAACCCAAAAACAATACGACAACCCCCGTTTTTAACAACAAATTGCCATGCGTCATCCAGTCAATCGCTTGGCTGATGAAATTGTCATCAGAAACGGTGGATTTTTTAGGTGAGTAAACAGGTATATCCGTTGGTGCTTGATGTGTAGCGTATTCAGTTGGAACGATTGTTTGTTGTGTATTTTGCTGAATATCCAACGCCTGCGTATTGGCAGCAATGATGGCTTCATCCTTTTCAGGCTGCCTGAAAACGGTGTGTTGTTCTGGAATATCCGTCTGTTGATGATCTTTAATATTTTCAGGCAGCCTGAAAGAAGTATTGACTTGTTTTTCTGGCAAAGGTGGCAGTGTCGTTGTATTGGACGAAACCGTTTTTGCCATTGCAGTTTCAGCTTGCCCCAAAGCCGTTGTTTTTTCAAGGGATTGATTGGAAATGGCAGTTTCAGGCAGCCTGAAAGTATTTTCTGTTTGATTTTGAATGTTTTTTTCAGGCTGCCTTTGGGCTAACTGACGATTTTCTTCAAACAAGCGTAAATTTTGCTGTTCTAAAATATCCAAGCGAGAACGCAAAGAGTGCAATTCCTGCTTTAATAAAGTGATTTGTGCTTGCATGTCGTATAAATTGGAGCACTTTTAAAGTGAAAGCACACTGAAATTTAAGTGTGTTTTATTCGTCTAAATCGAATACCGCAGAAGTATACACATTTTGGACATCGTCCAAATCTTCCAATGCATCAATCAGTTTTTGCATTTTTACGGCATCTTCACCCGACAACTCGGTTTCGTTTTGCGGACGCATGGTAACTTCGCCGTCTTCTGCTTTAAAGCCTGCGGCTTCTAATGCTGCTTTCACTTCTGGATAATCGTTAGGTTCAGTAATCACTTCAAATGAACCATCGTCATCGGTGATGACATCCGTTGCCCCTGCATCTAATGCGGCTTCCATTAAAGCATTTTCGTCAACATTAGGCGAAAACAGCAAATAGCCTTGATGCGTAAATTGATACGCCACGCAACCATCTGTCCCCAAATTGCCACCATTTTTGGTAAAAGCATGACGCACATCGGCAACGGTACGCGTTTTGTTATCGGTCAAGCAATCAACCATCAAAGCGGCACCGCCAATACCATAGCCTTCGTAACGCAATTCAACATATTCTACGCCTTCCAAATTGCCTGTACCTTTATCAATGGCTCGTTGAATATTATCTTTGGGCATATTGGCTTCTGATGCTTTTTCAATCGCCAAACGCAAACGCGGATTGGCAGCAGGGTCGCCACCACCCATGCGGGCAGCGATGGTGATTTCTTTAATTACACGAGTAAAAACTTTGCCACGCTTGGCATCTTGACGGGCTTTTTTATGTTGAATATTCGCCCACTTACTATGTCCTGCCATAATGATTCTCTTTAAATTGATAGAACTGGGCATTCTACCAAAAAGCCTATTATGTATAAAGTTGCTTCTTGCAGACCGTAATCCATTCAGGGTGCCATAATGGCACCCTGAATTTTTCATGATTGATTGGATTTATTTCCA
Source organism: Neisseriaceae bacterium (assembly GCA_017645365.1). Taxonomy (GTDB): domain Bacteria; phylum Pseudomonadota; class Gammaproteobacteria; order Burkholderiales; family Neisseriaceae; genus RGIG9985. Next base: position 17,897 of record JAGCOT010000022.1, on the reverse strand, counting down.
ACATTCGGTATCGGTTAAACCAATCGAAGATGCTTGGAATACGGGATTTTTCCCTGCTTTTTTCTGTTCGATATAATCATTGAGTGCAGCAATCGCACGCGAACCAATCAACACAATCACAGGTACATTGATTAACGCCATAATACCCATTAAAACATCGGCAATGTCCCATGCCAAGCCCATTTTGATAATCGCTCCGATAAAAATCAATACCACCGCAATGATGCGATAAATCAGAAAAGCCGAAGCCGAAGGCATACGCTGTCCATTCAGATAAATCAAAGCATTATCCACATAGAATAAATTGCCAATCAAAGTGGTAAAAGCAAACAATGCCATGCATAGGGTGATGAAAATCGGACCTGCTCCACCTAAAATAGATTGAAAGGCAGCCTGAACATAAGGGGCTCCTGCCATGTTAGCATTGGCTTCTACGCCTGAACACAGCAAAATAAATGCGGTACAAGTGCACAATACCAAAGTGTCGATAAATACCGACATCATTTGTACCAAACCTTGTTTGACTGGATGACTGACATCAGCAGCGGCAGCAGCATTCGGTGCGGAACCGACACCCGCTTCGTTAGAATACAGACCGCGTTTAATCCCAAAGACCAAACAAGAACCTGCTAATCCACCAAAAATAGAAGAAAAATCAAAAGCATTACTGAAAATATTGGCAAAAATGGCAGGCAGTGAAGAAAGATGCGTCAAAATCGCCAACAAAGCGATTACGATGTACAGCAAACCCATCACAGGAACCAACAAAGTAGCAACGCCAATAATGCGTTTACCACCACCCATCAAACAGTAAAAGACAAATCCTGCCACAATCGCACCAATTAAAACGGCAGACAAAGTGGGATTGCTTTGATAAAAACCGTACACTTCAAAAGTGGATTGCAGATTGTATGATGCCAGCATGTTAAAGCCAGCACCGTAGGTCAAAATCAAGGAAATGGCGAAAATAATCGCCAAAGGCTTGTTTTTGAGTACAGATTCAATATAGTAAGCAGGACCGCCATAAAAACGCCCTTGTCCGTCTTTTCTTTTGTAGATTTGTGCCAAAGTGCTTTCAATAAAAGCAGAAGCACCGCCCAAAATGGCAATCACCCACATCCAAAAAACCGCACCAGCACCGCCCAAACAAACCGCGGTGGAAACACCAATAATATTGCCTGTACCTACGCGAGAGGCGGTAGAAACCATCATCGCTTGAAATGATGAAGCCGCTTCTTGGGAACTTCTTTTTTCCATAATCACGCGGAAAGATTCGCCCATCAATCGAAATTGGACGAAATTGGTTTTGATGGTGAAATAGATCCCTGCCGCAATCAGCAGAAAAATTAAAATGTAGCCATACAGCCAACCACTGATGCTACCAATGAGATTTGCAAACATTTTCAATCCCTCTGAAAAACAAACACACAATGACAATATTTAATTGATTTATCAATTAGTTACCTTATCGTCAAGCAGGAATTTAACCGATTTCAGGCAGCCTGAAAAGTTGACCGACCATACTCTTTGACTTAAATCAGATTGATATAAAATCCATGACAAACGCCCGCTAAAACAGGCATTTAAAATTCATAATGCCCATATTTTTCAGGCTGCCTGATTTATATTAGTATTTACTTATTTACAAAATTTCATTATAATTTCACTCCAAACACACATTGAAATACAAGGAATTGTTATGGAAGCAAGAGAAAACACACCACAAGCCAAACTGCCCCATTTCCCCATCATGTTTTTTGCATCAACTATGGGCATTGGCGGTTTGGCTTTTTGTTATCGTCAATTGGCACAACTTTTTCACTGGAATGAACTGATTGGCACGCTGCTGATGTTGTTGGATACCGCTATTTTCGCCGTTTTGTTGTTTTTCTACGGCATGAAATTATTGCGTTATCCGCAAGCGGTGAAAGCGGAATTGATGCACCCAATCAAAATCAACTTTTTTGGTGCATTCACAATTTCTGTTTTTTTGTTGAGTGCCTTATGGCAGTGTTCCATTTTGTTTTACATCGTTTTGGCGATTCAGACGATTTTTACTTTCTATGTGATTACCAGTTGGATCAATCGTGATTACGCCATCACCATTGCCAATCCCGCTTGGTTTATTCCTGTGGCAGGCAATTTGATTGTGCCTGTTGTCAGTCCTGAAAAGGGTTTGTTGAGTTGGTATTATTTTTCAGTAGGATTGTTTTTTTGGGCGGCGTTGTTTGCCATGATTTTTTACCGCTTGATTTTCCACGAACGCTTGATGGAAAAATTCATGCCCACCTTATTCATTCTTTTCGCCCCGCCTGCGATTGCGTTTGTTGGTTACACCAAAATGATTAACAGCATCGACACTTTGGCGTTGGTGATTTTGAATATTACTGTTTTCTTTGTTGGCATGGCAGCATTCATGTTTCGTAACTTTTTAGGTTTGCGATTTGCGTTGTCGTGGTGGGCGTTTACCTTTCCATTGGCGGCTGCAACATTGGCGTTTTTGCGTGCCTATCATTTATTGTTAGCACCATTTTTCTTATATATGTCGATTTTTACCTTTGTGTTGCTGATTTTGTTTGTGTTGTTGGTCAGCCAACGCACGATTCGAGCAATATTGTTAGGCAATATTTGTCGTCCAGAATAAGAAAAATAACTTCAACATACAAAGGACTTACCTATTTAGTGAAAATTTATTAAAATAACAAAATTGATAAAAAATATTTAAAACAGCCTCAACAGCAAAACAGGCACCCTGAAAGATTAATTCTTGTGAATCACCATTTTCAGGCTGCCTGAAATGCTGAAATGTAGGCACCCTGAAAGATCAATTTTCAGGCAACCTGAAACACAGGCACCCTGAAAAGTATTTAAGGAAGTGAAATTATGAAAACTCTGAACAAAGATGTCGTCATTTTAGGAGGTGGTAGTGCAGGCATGAACGCTTTTCGTGCCGCACGCAAACATACGGATAGCGTTTTGTTGATTGAAGACCATCATTTTGGAACTACTTGTGCACGCGTGGGTTGTATGCCATCTAAATTGTTGATTGCCGCAGCCGAAGCACGCCATGCCGCCATGCACACAGACCCTTTCGGTGTGCATATTTCGGGTGAAATTACCGTCAATGGTGAAGAAGTGATGCGTCGTGTGAAATCAGAACGAGATCGTTTTGTGGGTTTTGTGATGGAAGATGTTGAAGGTTTTCCTGCTGAATGTCGCATGTTAGGTCGTGCCAAATTTATTGATGAACATACTGTTCAAGTTGATGACGATACGCAAATTACCTTCAAACGAGCAGTCATTGCCACAGGTTCGCGTTCAATCATTATTCCAGCATGGCAGGCATTGGGCGATAAACTGATTGTCAATGATGATGTTTTCAGTTGGGATACGCTGCCTGAAAGCGTTGCCGTATTTGGTCCTGGTGTGATTGGTTTGGAATTGGGACAAGCTTTGCATCGTTTGGGGGTTCGCGTTTCTGTATTTGGCATTGGTGGTTTGATTGGCGGCATCACCGACCCTGTGATCACCGAAAAAGCCAAAGCCATTTTTTCACAAGAATTGGATTTATATTTAGATGCCAAAACCCAAGTTCAACTCACGGAAAACCAACAAGTACAGGTAACATTTGAAGACAGCGATGGTCGATCTGGAACGGCAACTTACGATTATCTTTTAGCCGCGATCGGACGCCGTCCGAATGTCGATCAAATTGGCTTGGAAAATTTATCTATTGAATTAGACCAACGCGGCGTACCTGTTGCCAATCCCAAAACCATGCAAACTTCTTTGCCACATATTTTTATTGCAGGCGATGCTTCGGCACAAATTCCTTTATTGCATGAGGCTTCCGATCAAGGGGCGATTGCAGGACGCAATGCTGGGGCGTATCCTGATGTGCAAACAGGCTTGCGTCGCAGTCCGATTGGCGTGATTTTCTCCAATCCGCAAATTATGTCGGTAGGGTTGCGTTGGACACAAGTTCAGGCTGCCTATTCAGATTTAGCCTCATCAGTAGTCGTCGGCGAAGTATCGTTTAACAATCAAGGGCGTTCGCGTGTCATGCTGATTAACAAAGGGCATTTACGCGTGTATGCCGAACAAAAAACAGGGCGTTTTTTGGGTGCGGAAATGGTAGGACCCGCAGCCGAACACATCGCACACCTTTTGGCGTGGGCACATCAAAATCAAATGACCATTCCACAAATGCTGGATATGCCGTTTTATCATCCAGTGATCGAAGAAGGTGTGCGAACCGCTTTGCGTGATGTTTTCGCTAAATTACAACTAAAATAAACTTTTGCGGTGCGTCATCTCAAAAAAGTAGCGATTTGTTATAATCCATCGCTTTTAAGTTGAATTTGAATTGTATGATGAATGAAGAATCATACGCATAACAATTAACAATGGAGTCTTTTTATTATGTCTCAATACAATCCTCCTCTTGACGATTTACGCTTTGCTTTGCGTACCCATGCCAACATTGACGAAGTTTTGGCTTTGCCTACCGCTAACGGTGTTGATTTAGATACTGTTGATGCCATTTTGGATGAAGCAAGCAAATTTGCTTCTGCCAACTGGTCAGAATGCAATCGTACTGGCGATATTAACGGTGCTCGTTTGGACAATGGCACAGTGCACAGCGATCCTTCTTTTGCACAAGCATACAAAGATTTCTGCGAAGCAGGTTGGAACTCTTTATTGCAACCTGAAGAATTTGGCGGGCAAGCATTGCCTTCTACCATCAGTGCAGCCTGCGATGAAATGTGGTACGGCGGTAACTTATCCTTATCTTTATTGCCTATGTTGACAGGTGGTGCAAGTGCTGCCATCAATGCCCACGCATCAGATGCCATCAAACAAAAATTCTTGCCTAATATGACTTCTGGCGTTTGGTCAGGCACCATGAACTTAACCGAACCACAAGCAGGGACAGACTTATCCAAAGTAGCGTCCAAAGCCGTTCCTAATGGCGATGATACTTATGCTGTTTCTGGTCAAAAAATCTTCATCACTTGGGGTGAGCACGAATTAGCAGAAAACATCATCCATTTGGTTTTGGCACGCTTGCCAGATGCCGCACCAGGTGTTAAAGGCATTTCCTTGTTTGTTGTGCCTAAATATTGGGTAAACGATGACGGTTCTTTGGGCGAACGCAACAAATTGCAATGCGTTGCCATCGAACACAAAATGGGGATTCACGGTTCTCCAACCTGCGTGATGCAATTTGAAGGAGCACGCGGTTATTTGGTAGGCGAAGCAGGCAAAGGCTTGAATTATATGTTTACCATGATGAACCATGCTCGTTTGTGCGTAGGTATCGAAGGTCATGCCGTAGCAGAGCGTGCTTTCCAACATGCATTGGCATACACCAAAGAACGCGTACAAAGTAAACCGATTGACGGTTCATCTGCTGATGCGGTAACCATTATTCATCATCCAGATATTCGCCGTATGTTGCTCACTCAAAAAGCCACTTTGGAAGCACAACGCGCCATGTTCTTGATGACTGCTTCTATGTTGGATAAAGCTCACAGTCATCCTAATCCAGAGGAAGCTCAAAAAGCACAAGCATTGGTTGATTTCATGATTCCAATCGTAAAAGCTTCTTGTACCGAAAACGGCACTACCTTAACCAACATGGCATTGCAATGTTTTGGTGGTATGGGTTTTGTGGAAGAAACAGGTGCAGCACAATTTGTGCGTGATGTTCGCATTACTGCCATTTACGAAGGGACTAACGGTGTTCAAGCTTTGGATTTAATTGGTCGTAAAACGGCTTCTAACGGTGGTCAATCTGCTGGCATGGTATTGCAAATGGCAAAAGACACCAACGAACAATTACGCAAAATTGTTCCTGAAATGGCGAAAAAACTGGATCGTGCGATTGATTTGGCACAACAAACGGTTCAATATGTGGTGCAAAGTTTCAACGACAAAAAACCAGAATTGGCAGCCACAGGCAGCCTGCCTTATTTGATGCAAATGGCGGTTACCATTGGTGCGGTGATGTCGGCTAAATCTTATGTTGCCGCAACCGAAGCCTTGAAAGATTTGGATAATGCCGTATTCTCTGAATCGTTCTATCGTAACAAATTGGCAACAGTTCAAGTGTATTTTGATTATGTACTGCCACAAGTTGAATCTTATGCTATTCAAGTTTTAAGCGGTGCTCAAAGCATTTTGAATATTGATGTTGAACGAATCTAAATGGATATAGCTTTCAGGGTGCCCCTGAAAGCATTCTCCATGCAGAGGCATTTCCCATGCAGGGGAGAAATAATAAAACAGGCAGGCTGAATTTCAGCTTGCCTGTTTGTTCAGAAGGATATGGTTTGTCAAAGCCCCATTTTGCTTAAACTATGTCTTTGATGAAAAACCAGTTTTGCAAAGGTTTTTGAAAGAAATATTATGCCCGAATTGCCAGAAGTTGAAGTTACTTGCATTGGCATTAGACCGTATATTGTGGGTAAAACGGTTGCCCAGTTGATTGTCCGCAATGGTCGATTACGCAAACCTGTACGCCGTGATTTGCCGAAAATTTTGCCAAACGCTGTATTGCAAAAAGTGTCTCGCCGTGCCAAATATTTGCTGTTGCAATTTGATTTGGGTACGCTGGTGATTCACTTGGGCATGAGTGGCGGTTTGCGAATTATTTCTGCTCATCATCATGCGGATATTCAAAAACATGACCATATCGACTTGATTTTTACTGACGGTACGGTTTTGCGATATCACGACCCTCGCCGTTTTGGTTTGTTTGAATGGTTCGATGGGCAGCCTGAAAAATTTCAATTATTCAATCAGTTAGGGCTTGAACCTTTAACTGCTCAATTCAACGGAGCTTTTTTGTATCGTGCTTTGCGTCATAAAAAGTTACCCATCAAAACTGCTTTGATGAATGGTCAAACGGTGGTTGGTGTGGGCAATATTTATGCGAATGAAGCTTTGTTTCAAGCGAAAATCAATCCGCAAAGAATTTCAGGCAGCCTGAAAAAAACAGAATGTGAGCATTTGGCACAAGCCATCAAGAATGTTTTGCAACAAGCGATTGATGCTGGTGGCAGTACGATTCAGGATTTTGTAGACAGCGATGGCAAAGCGGGATATTTTCAAAATCAACATCAAGTATATGGCAAATCCAACACGCCCTGCCCTTGTTGCGGGACATTGATTCAACGCATCATTCAGAACCAACGCAGTTCTTTTTTCTGCCCCCATTGTCAAGGCATTTCCCATGCAGGGGCAGCATTTCCCATGCGGGGAATACAATAAAAATCAGGCAGCCTGAAAATTGACGATCATGAAAAAAATATAAAAAAACGGTGCGTTGAAAACCCACCGTTCGAAGTTTCACAGGAAAATTAGGATTGCTCGTAACCCAAAAATAGTTGATATGCTTTGTTATCGGTTTGTTCATGAAAAACATAACCCACATCTTTAAGAAAATCAGAAAATTCTTGGTCATCTTCTTTGGGGACATCAATCCCCACCAAAATACGCCCATAATCCGCACCGTGATTGCGATAGTGGAATAAAGTAATATTCCAATGCGACCGCATCGCTCGCAAAAAGCGTGTCAATGCACCAGGATGTTCTGGGAATTGCACATTTAATAAGCGTTCTCGTTTGATTTTGTGCGTCCTGCCGCCAACCATATAACGAATATGTACTTTGGCGGTTTCATCATCAGTTAAATCCAAAACAGGTAATTCATGCTGCATCAACTCGGATTTAATGTTTTCTAAATCGCTGACCCCTGCAATTTGAATACCGACAAAAATATGAGCATTGTCGTCATTGCCGTAACGATAGTTAAATTCGGTAATGCTGCGATTACCCAAAGTTTCAATAAATTTTAAGAAACTTCCTGGTCTTTCTGGAATGGTTACCGCTAAAATCGCTTCTCGTCTTTCGGAGAGTTCGGTACGCTCGGAAACATGACGCAAACGGTGGAAATTCATATTCGCACCGCTGGCTATGGCAATTAAGGTTTGATTTTGTACTTTTTCTCGTGCAATGTACGCTTTTAAACCTGCTAAACTTAATGCACCAGAAGGTTCTGTGATGGAACGCGTATCATCAAAAATATCTTTTATCGCCGCACAAACATCGTCTGTATCCACTGTAATGATTTCATCAAGCAAATCTCGACACAGAGCAAAAGTTTCATTGCCTACTGTTTTGACTGCGGTACCATCTGCAAACAAGCCCACTTCTGGTAAGGTAATGACTTTGCCAGCCTGAATGGATTGTTTCATATCATCTGAATCATGGGTTTGTACACCAATGACTTTAATGTCTGGACGAACATTTTTAATATACGCCGCAACGCCTGCTGCTAATCCGCCACCGCCAATTTGCACAAAAACCGCATCAATTTTTCGTGGGTGCTGTCGCGTGATTTCCATGCCAATCGTCCCTTGTCCTGCAATGACATAAGGGTCATCAAACGGCGGAATGTACACCATGTTTTTTTCTTGCACCAGTTTAACGGCGTGGTCATAGGCATCGTTATACGATTCGCCCACCAAAACTGCTTCGCCGCCCAATCGCCGCACGGCTTCTACTTTAATTTGTGGCGTGGTTTCAGGCATCACAATAATGGCACGACAACCCAATTTTTTCGCACTCAACGCCACGCCCTGTGCGTGATTGCCTGCGGATGCGGTAATCACTCCGCGTGATAGTTCTTCGTCAGAAAGTTGTGCCATTTTGTTATAAGCACCACGCAGTTTGAACGAAAATACAGGTTGCAAATCTTCGCGTTTAATCAAAATATGATTATTCAAGCGAAGTGATAAATTTTTTGCCGTATCCAGCGGTGTTTCTACTGCCACATCGTACACCGAGGCGGTGAGAATTTTTTGTAAATAATCAGAATGTTTGTTCATAAAAATCAATCTTTATGAGAATAAAAAAACAATTCAGGCAGCCTGAAAACTTTTCTGCGACTGCCTATCATGAATGAAAAATCGTATTTTTAAGAACGATTTTTCAGGGTGCTGTTGATGCTACCCCAAAAATTGGATGCTGCTTCCTGTAAAGATTTTTGCCATTCAGCAAAATAAGTCATATTGTTACTGGGCAATGAAAAAGGGTCTGCAAACCAGCGATTAGCACGCGATAGAGTGCGTTTTTGTGCACGAATCTGCCTTTGCCAATCGGCAAAAATTTTCATATTTTGTTCTAAAAACGGTGCAAATACGCTGTGAGATGCCTGACCGTAGGTTTGAATCATTTGACACAGCATTTCGTTACTCAAAAGTGGCGTGCTTCCGACTTCTTCTGTTAGCAAGATTTGCAACAAAACCTGTCGCGTTAAATCTTCTCCTGTTTTGACATCAACAACTTGAATTTCTTCAAAATTCATCACCATTTCTTTGAGGTCTTCTAATGTAACATAGCCGCTGATGACAGTGTCATACAAGCGGCGATTGGGATACTTCTTGATGATGTGTTTTTCTTGCGACATAGTTATTTGCTCCATAAAAAATTTTTCTATTTTACCAATTTCACCAACAAAAAACATCATCAACCAACTGAAAGGACAGTATTTTTTTCTCATCTGTCCCAAATAGTCGTCTGTTTGGCAATTTGTTGATGTATGTCAACAAAGAGATAACATAAAATGGTCGCATTCATGTAATATAGCCATAACTGATTGAGTTTGATAGTAATGATAAATGAACGATAATCAGAATGATATTTTGATCAACCAGTGCAGTAAAACTTAAATGGAGACAATAACTATGAAAGATATGAATGAAGCATTCAGCAAAGCGGGTTTAGACGCTTGGAAACAGTTGAATAAAGTTGCCGAATTAGCGTTGGAAAGCAGCGAAAAATTGTTCAACTTAAATTGGGACTTTACTAAAAAGTCTTTTGATTTTAATAGTAAAGCCATCGCAAGTTTATTACAAAACACCAATCCACAAAACGCTGGAAAAGAAGCAGGTGAATGGGCAACACAAAACGGTGAGCAAATCACCCAACATTTGCAATCCTTGTGTGCTTGGGCTGAAACGGTGCAACAAAACACTCAAAAATTAGCAGAAACCCAGTTGTCTTCTCTTCAAGACAGCATCAAAAAACAATTACAAGAAATGAAAAAAGCCGCACCAGAACAAACCCACGCTTGGTTTGACCAAATGCAACAAGCATTTGACGCCACACAAAACACCTTATCTTCCTTGCAAAACACTGCCAAAGAAGTACAAAAAAGTGTAGCTGCAAGCGTCAAACAATCTCAAAAAGCCGCCGAAGACGCAGTTAAAGCAGCAGCTAAAAAAGCAGAGAAAAGATAATTTATTTCTCCATTAAGTGTGAAACCTGATGTGCAATGCATCAGGTTTTTTTTTATCAATAAGCAGGCTGAAAAAAATGATTGAAAGAATGGTAAAATGTCGCTTTATTCTCTAAATGAACTCAACAAGGTTTGTGATGTTGAAATTGACTAATTCGACAATCGACAATCGACAATCGACAATTCTAATTAAAACTCGTTTTCCTATTTATTCTCCGCATTTTACTCTTTTCATTATAACTATTTTTAGGGGTTTTGCAAGAATTATTTTAAAAAACATTTGCATATGTGTCATTTTTTATCGATAATCAAAGGGATTTTTTAGTGGTAGAATTGGTTTATGGCACTGACGGAAGCGAAGATAAAGAAGTTGAAATTTGAAGGTAAGGACTTAAAAATTACGGATAGTTTCGGTTTGTATCTTAAAGTTTCCAAGAAGTCTAAACGCTTTTATTGTCGTTACACTTACCGTAAAAAACAGTATGAAGTGGCTATTGGTCAATGGCCATTTTTGAGTTTGGCTGACGCTCGGCAAAAGGTGTTTAACATTCGTTCTAATTTGGCTCATAATAATCCGCCTGTTCAATATAAGATTTCGGACAGGACTTTTGGGCAAGTGGCTGATGAATTTTTAGATAATTTATCCCAAAAAATTGCCTTTTCAACTTTCACAAACTTAATGCGACAATATAATCGCTATATCAGACATTCAGAATTGTCGTCTATTCGTATTTCAGAAGTAACTACGCAGGATATTCTTAAAATTTTGTCGCCATTGCGTAAGCAGAATAAAAATACTTTGGTTAAAAAATTAAAATCATTGATTAGTCGCACCTTTCGCTATGGCATTGAACACTACGGCGTACAGAATGATCCTACTCATCTTTTAAGTCGTTTGAATTTTTCTGATACTCGCACTCGTCATCATCCGCATATTGCGGATAAAGAAAAGTTAGGCAAATTGTTGGCAGATATTGACGCACAGGATTTTTCACCTGTGTCGGACGCTTTACGCCTTTTGCCTTATGTTTTTGTGCGTTTTGCTGAATTGGTTTCTGCTCGTGTTGAAGATTTCAATTTAGAAGAAGCACTTTGGCAGATACCTGCCGCTAATATGAAGCAACGCCGTATTCATATTGTGCCATTATCCAAGCCTGCGATGACGATTGTCAAACGCCGTATTGACTTCACCAAAGACGGTTTTTTATTTCCGTCTTTTAATGAACATAAAAAGTATATTTCTCGCAGTGTGTTGAGTAAGCGTCTTAAAAGTTTGTGTGATTTTTATGTGTGCTTACATTCTTTTCGTTCTACGGCTTCAACTTTTCTGCACGAATTAGGTTTTCACTCTGACTTAATTGAGTTGCAACTGTCTCACAAGGTGCGTAATGCAACAGCGGCTTCGTATAATTTTCATACTTTTTTAGACGAACGCAGAGAGATGTTGCAAGTGTATGCTGATTTTTTAGATGATTTGAAAGTGAATTTTCTAAAAAATACTTCTTTTTAAAACAATTAGTTACAACAAATAGTGAAATAATTTGAAATTACTACTTGTTTTTCTGCAAAAATGCAATTACAATTAGCACAATTCTGATTTCTCTTTATTCTCTGTATTTTACTATTAAAGATAAACCAGATGTTAAGCCGCCAAGAAATTGGCGGCTTACCCTTATCTCAAAATGGGTAATCAAAAGTTTATATTTCTCATAAAACTATTGAATACCGCTTAAAATTGAAAGGAAACTTTGATGAAGCGTTTATTAGTTTTGCCGATTTTTATAAGTTTTGCTTTAAATTCTGCCTTTGCAGGTAGCCCACAACAAAAGCCGAATTTTGACGATCAACTGCAAATTTTGAGCGATTTGGGCAAAATTGACTTAACCGAAAAAGAAATTGCATACGAACGCAAAGCGTCTTCTTGCGATAGACATAAATCGTTTGGTGGTTCTTGGGTGGGTGATGAAGATTGCGGTAGTTACGATATAAACAAAGTTCAAAAATCCACTGTAAATACAGACAATTTTAAGATTAGCAAATTAACCAATGGCAACTATGCCATTCTTCCTAAAACGCCCAAACCAAACAATGGGGCAAAATTAGTCAAAATTGGCGAGTCAATGGGTTATGCGATGTACGATTGGAGTACATCAGAAACAGTAAAAACAATGTCTGCCAAAGGCTTATTGCCACAACAAACAAGTACACAGTCTGCCGGAAAGCAAAACAATCTAAATAAGGATATTTTCAACAATGATTTACTTACAGGCGATGTAAGGCTTGCTTGTGAAGCGATTTTGTGTCTTTCAACTGGTAATCGTCCGTCTGAATGTAATCCGTCTATCAAGCGTTATTTTTCGATTAAACACAAGAAATTGCATGACACCATTAACGCACGCAAGAACTTTTTGAATTTATGTCCTGCGGTTAGTGATGATGTGAATATGCCGTCTTTGGTCAATGCGATTGCAAATGGTGCTGGTCAGTGTGATTTGGAAAGTTTGAATAAAACCGCTAAACGGCAGTGCAGGGTTTGGTATGACAGGGATGCAGGCGATAGAAAGTCATATTGCAATCCGCAATTACCCACTGCGTGCAGTGCTTATTACAACCACGCCTATACGGATATTGCTAAACCAAAATGGCAATGCACACGAACAGAAAAAGAACCTGCATTAGTGCGAAAAGAAGGTAATAACTTCAAGATTGAATACACTGAAAAATGTGTTGCTGGCAAATGGGGTTTATAGCGTTCAGGCTGCCTGAATGTTATTCGAAGTAATTAGGAGATTGCATGCCGTGATAAATCACGGCTCACAATGACTATATAGAAAAAAATCACTCAATCAGCGCATAAGCAAGTGTTGCTTTGATAATGAAGTGGTTAGAGATTGGCGGATAAGATTGATTGTTAGCGATTAAATAATCCTGACTACCGATTTTGGTGTATTTGCGAAAAATGCCAGTGAGTTGATTGTCTCCATTGTTGAGAATGGCAAAAACGCAATCTTCTGGTTCAGGGGGTTTGTTGGTATCGAAGACTAACAAACAGTTTTTAGGATAATTTTTACCGATGATGGCGTTCATGCTGTCATCGGGATTATGGATAGCAAAGCCATTACGGATTTTACCGATAACTGGGATACGGTTGCTTTCGATAAATTTACCGTTGGTTACAAACGCAACTGCTTGGGGAATATCCAAGACTGCCACAGAAAAATATTCTTTGCGTGCGAAGTTTTCGCCAAGAATTAACTCATCTAACGACATATTTGCCAAGTTAGCAATTTTGATGAGTTTATCGATGGTCGGTTGTGTGTCCAATGTGGGAGATAACCAACGGCTGATTGCCTGACTGGTAACGCCTAATTTATCTGCTAACGCCGCTTGCATGCCCCAACCTGAATAGCCCATTTTTTCAAAGGCTCTTTGTAAATTTTCTGGAGCAATGGTTACTTGGTTCGGTTTATCCATTTTGTGCATTTTTTCATCCTTAAAACAGGCAAATTTTACGGTTATTTGTCGTTTATTTCAAATTTTAAGCATTTTTGCTTAAAAGTTATTGACATTTGTAAATTGCCTAATTATACTACAAATATTGATTTCAATTAAGAGATTTTACGAAATTATGAATTTAGAGACTTGGATAGCAAAAGAAAACTTAACCGTTGGCGAATTTGCAGACTGTATCGGCTTAACTTCTGCAATGGTAAGCCGTTGGTTCGTTGGTGATAGTCCAGTTGGCACAAGTTACATTTGGAAAATTTACGATTTAACCAACGGTGAAGTATTACCCTCTGACTTGCGTCCTGACTTATATCCAACTGAACCATTGAAAAGAATTTACGGTTGTGTTCGTTGTCGAGAAAAACCACCTGAAAATTACAAGGATTGGTTTCATTCTTTGGAAGAAGCAGCAATTAAAAAACGCAGATACGGACACAACGCATTGCAAGAAGAAAAACTTGCCAAAATAAGAAAGCAAAGAGAGAAAAATGTTTGAATTTTTAGGTTGTCAAATCAACGCCGATATACCGAAAGAGCAAATGGCGGCAATTATCCGTACTGAAAGTTCAGTGCGGCAATACGCCATTGGTGTTGTGGGCGGTTTTTTGAACAGGCAACCTGAAAATGCTGATGAAGCAAAAACCACAGTCGAAATGTTGAAAACAAGCGGCAAAAATTACTCGGTAGGATTGGCACAAGTCAATCAAGTGAATTTCAAACGCTATGGCTTAAATGCAAGCAATATGTTTGATATTTGCACAAACTTGAATGCAGGAGCAAAGATTTTAGAAGCGTGCTTTACGCAACACAAAGACTGGCAAAAGGCTTACTCCTGCTATTACAGCGGAAATCCGACAACAGGCTTTCGGCACGGTTATGTGGCAAAGGTTTCAGGCAACCTGAACAAACCGATACCGTCCGCCGTTTTGCCGCCAAAAATCAGCATTGATAAACAACCGATTGTTTTTGTGCCGTATGCACCAGCATACGCCACAAAGCCAAAAGTGATGAAAGTGCGTTTATCTTTGACAGACAGACGGCTTTCATCGTCCTTATTTTAATTCGTATGGAGTATTGAAATGAAAATAAACAAAGAAATCAAAGAATGGATAAAAGCAACGATTTATTCGATTGCATTATGTTTCGTGCCTATGTTGGCAATGGCAGACCCTGCTTGGGCAGCAAAACCCAAGAGTTTTTTGAACGACATTTTGTTAGGTCTTGAAATCTTGGGCTATGGGGTTGGGTCGATTACATTCTTGTGGTCTATGTACGAACTCATTTGGGGCGGCAAAACTTTGCCACAAATGAAAAACTGGTTAATTGGTGCGATTGGTTGTGCGTCTGCTTCAACCATTGTTGAATTATTTTTCAGAAAATAACAGGCAACCTGAACCTTTTGAGTGAGAAAAAACAATGAGCGAAGAATACGAAACGCACCCTCTTTTTCGTGGAGCAACCAAACCGAGAATGTTTTTCGGCGTACCGCTAATGGAGTTTGGCGGCTTGGCAACCGTGTGCATATTGGCAGGAATGTGGTCGAAAATCCTTTCAGGCAGCCTAACGGTTGGTGCTGGTATCGCTATTGTGCCCATGGCGATTGTGTTTTTCATAATGCGAGATTGGACAAAGCGAGATGATCAATATGTCAAAATGTTTGTGCAGAAAACTCGTGAAAGCGTTGCGACACGACAATGCAAAATTGACGGCATAACAATCATCACGCCAAAACCTGTTCGTCATCGCCGTTTTGTGGAGTGGTAACAATGGCAAAGAAACTGAACGATAAGAAACTTTTTTCAGGCTCTGACTGGGTGCCGTATTCATCGCACATAACACCTAAAATCATCAAGATTAAGGGCGGATCGTATGTGATGAGTTTCAAACTATCAGGCGTGTCATATATTGGCGTTGCCCAAGAAATAATTGACGCTCGTGTACGGCAAATGAGCCGTTTTATTGCCCTTACTCGTTCGCCGTTTCGCTACAATGTGTATATTCATCAACATTGTGTGAAACGCAATATTCGTGCGGGGCTGCCTGAAAATTTTCCGCCGCATTCCTTTGTGTCGGAATTAGACGATGATTATAACCGTGCCATTCACTCGTCCCCCATATTAGGTACGGAATACTATTTAAGCCTGATTTACCGCCCATATCGGCGGCGTGGCGGCTGGACAAGTATTGGCAATATCACAATAGAAAAAATCAAAGAGTTTGAGAGCCAAGCGATTGAAACACTCACCAAGTTAGAAAACTTGGTTTTGGAATATTTCTCTGACTACGGCGTTAAAACGCTGGATTGTTATGAGAACACAAATGGTGTGTTGTTTTCTGAGCAAGTTGATTTATTTTCTACTTTACTGAATTTAGACGCAACACCTGTGCCTGTTTTGCGAGCACCGATTAGCGAGTATTTAGCAAAATCGCATTTTCTGTATCAAGATTACAACGATTTTATCCGTATTGATTTGCCCAATGGACAAACGCAATACGCCACGATTTTGTCATTTTCTGAATATCCGTCTAATACTTATGCAGGAATGATTCAGCACTTTATTGAATTGCCGTGGCAAATGATTGTATCGCAATCGTTTGCTCCGATTGACAAAGTCGAAGCAGGCGGTTGGTTAGACAGAGAATACAAACGCTTGGCTGCGTCAGACAAACCCAGTGCAACCGAATTACAAGAATTGGCAGACGCACAAGAAGGTGTGGTATCCGACCATTTTTTACTTGGCGATTATTATTTTCAGGCTGCTCTAATTGGCGACAGCATTAAAGAGTTGCAACAGAAAATCGGCGAAGCACAAGCCGCATTAAGCGACTGCGGTTTTACTGCTGTGCCGTTTCATATGGCAAAATTTTCTGCTTGGGTATCAATGTTACCCGGCAATCTCACCTTTCAGCCAAGAGCGGCAAAGGTGAGCAGTAATAATGTCTGTCAGATTCTGCCCTTTCAATCACACAATTTAGGCAAACAATTTGGCAATCCGTGGGGGCAAGCGGTGTGTATGTTTCGCACTGTGTCTGATGAAATTTGCTATTTCAACTTTCATCAAACCGAACGCTTTGAAGACGCAACAGGGCAGTTGGTTGCAGGAAATACCGTTATTTCAGGAATGACTGGGGCAGGTAAAACTGTGTTGCTGTCGTTTATTCTTGCCCAAGCACAACGCTTAAATCCACGCCCTAAAACCATTATTTTTGACAAAGATTTAGGTTCAAGCGTATTTGTGAATGCAATGAAAGGCAAATACAGCCGCATTCAATTAGGCGTACGGACTGGTTTTAATCCCTTTCACCTGCCTGATACACCGCAAAACCGTGCATTTTTATTGGAGTTAATCACCGCTATTTTGAACGAAGACGGCGGCGAAAAAGTTACTCCTGCGGATAAAAATGTGATTAGCAAAGCCATTCATCAAACAATGATTGGACGGCGTGAAACGGCGGATATTGGCGGATTTAGCAATTTTCTAACTGTGGGCAAATTGAAAGAGCGGCTATTGCCTTGGACACAAGGCGATTATGAGTGGGTGTTTAATAATCCAGAAGACAACTTTGAAATGGTCGGTAGCGACATTATCGGTATTGATTACACGGAATTTTTAGATATTCCAGCCATTCGCACACCGATTTTAATGTATTTGTTTTATCGCATTGAGTTAATGCTTGACGGTAAGCCTGTGATTATCAGCCTTGATGAAGCGTGGAAACCGTTATCTGACCCTGCTTTTGCACAATTTATTGAAAACAAAGAACGCACCATTCGTAAGCAAAATGGCGTTCTGATTTTAACCACCCAATCACCTGCTGACTTTTTTAGAACCGTATCAGACGCTTTGATTGGGCAAGTATCCACACAGATTTTTCTGCCTAATCCACGAGCGAAAAGAGAAGACTATATCGGGCGTTTGGGGTTAGAAGAAGAAGAATTTCAAATGGGGCTGTATTAGATTAGCCCAAAAAATTGTTAAATTCCACACCATTTTCGCAATGTTTTGAGTTGCTGTTTTGGTGTCCCATAGTTAAATCTAAACTCACATTCTTTCAAGAAAAGTGGGAAAGATTTGCGGTCAAT
>JAGCOT010000021.1 GCA_017645365.1 Neisseriaceae bacterium | reverse complement strand
CGCAAATCTTTCCCACTTTTCTTGAAAGAATGTGAGTTTAGATTTAACTATGGGACACCAAAACAGCAACTCAAAACATTGCGAAAATGGTGTGGAATTTAACAATTTTTTGGGCTAATCTAATACAGCCCCTAATTTTTTATTCAATTTTAAAGCATGATTCCTTCTGATTTTATTGATGAGCTATTAAGCAGAATCGACATTGTCGATTTGATTGGTGCTTATGTTCCGCTCAAAAAAGCGGGAGCGAATTATCATGCTTGTTGTCCTTTTCATAAAGAAAAAACGCCTTCATTTACCGTTTCTCCAACCAAGCAGTTTTATCATTGTTTTGGCTGTGGGGCACATGGAACAGCCATCGGTTTTTTGATGGAACATGCCCATTTGGATTTTGTAGAAGCAGTGGAACAATTAGCCCATCGCATTGGGCTTTCTGTTCCGCATCAAGCAGGTCGGGAAACCCCGCAAGAGCGAGCAGAGAAAAAACAAAAACGCTTGTCTTTGGAAGAAACTTTAAAGCAGTGTGCCCTATTTTTTCAGCAGCAATTACTCCAATCACCCAAAGCACAACAATATTTACAACAACGCGGATTGAATCAAGCGATTATTCAACGCTATGGTTTAGGATATGTTCCTAATCATTTTCAAGCATTGCAGGCAATTTTTGACGATTATCCCAATGCCCCCCTTTTAGAAACAGGCATGCTGACTGAAAACGAAGGAAAAATTTACGATCGTTTTCGCGATCGAATTATGTTTCCCATCATCGACAACACAGGTCGCGTGATTGGTTTTGGCGGTCGTGTTTTAGACGACAGCAAGCCTAAATATTTGAATTCACCAGAAACTCCATTATTCAGCAAAGGGCATCATCTATACGGTTTATATGAGGCTCGTTCTGCTATTAAAGAAGCGGGTTGCGTTTTAGTAGTGGAAGGCTATATGGATGTTGTTGCTCTGGCTCAACACAATATTGCTTATGCCGTTGCCGCATTAGGAACCGCTACCACATCAGAACATATTCGCACCTTATTTCGCCAAACCGATGCCATTTATTTTTGTTTTGATGGTGATGATGCTGGGCGCAAAGCCGCTTGGCGGGCACTGGATAACGCCCTACCCTATTTGCAAGATAACAAATCCATACATTTTTTATTTTTGCCAAAGGAGCACGATCCCGACAGTTTCGTGCGTGCTTATGGGGCTGAAAAATTTGAAGAAATACTCAAAAAGGATGCTATCCCCTTATCAGACTATTGGTTAAAAGAACTTTTATCACAGGTGAATACACAAACCAATGAAGGGCGTGCTCAACTGTTGCATTTAGCGAAACCATATCTGCAAAAGATAGGAACAGAAGCACAGGCATTGCGTTATTTAATGATGGAACAATTAGCAAAACACACGAAGATTGAAACGCAAGAACTGCATTATCTTATTGGGCAGGCATTACCATCCAAACGCAAATCCTATCGAACAATTCAACTGCCACAACAAAGTTTCAGGCAACCTGAAAGTCAAAGTTTAGTGGACAAATTAACACAATGGTTATTGATAAATCCACAATGGGCATCATATGTAAAATTCCCTGATTATTTAGTTTTGCCAGTAAGTTATGTGGATTTGATGCAAATCGCCGAACTGATTAAAAAACGAGAAACCACCCCAACATCGGCTCAATTGTGGGAAAATCTACGCTTTGAATATTCCGATTTATGGGGACGGCTCAATCAAAAACAAATGGGCTTAAACGCTGATTTAAGTGGCGTTCCAGAAGAAGATGAAAAAGCTTTTGCCGAAGGTATACAGCGTTTATTACAAGCACTCTTCAAACAGCAAATTAATGAGTTGGCAGAAAAATCCAAAAAACAGCCATTATCAGCGGAAGATAGAAATATATTGAATTTTTTATTAAGTCAAAAGACTTGATCAACCTTTCAGGCAGCCTGAAAACGGCAGCCTGAAAATATAAGCATCGACAACGAGATCAATTTGGAAATAAACCATGGTAAGCAAAAAAACCGAAACACAAAAGAAATCTGCAACAAAGAAAACAGAAGCCAAAAAAGCGACCGAACGCAAAGTCGCCAAAGCGGAAGCAGTTGTAAAATCTGCCGAAGTTAAAAAAACTTCTGCATCAAAAGCCAAAACGCAGAAATCTTCCAAAGAAGAAGTGAAAAAAGCCACAACAACAAAAGTTAAGGCTGCCTCATCTCCTAAAACAGAAGTTAAAAAAACATCCGTTAGCAAAACCCAAAAATCTCAAAAAGTCGAGATAGAAAACGCCATGCCGCAAGAGGCGGCAGTGGAAGAAGTTAAAGTAAAGAAAAAACCAGGTCGCAAACCTAAAACTGCGACGGTTGAAACCATGGTTGCCCAAGAAGTTAAAATCAAGAAAAAACCAGGTCGCAAACCTAAAAATCCAAAACTAGAAGACTTGTTGCAAAAACAAGCACAAATCAATTTGACAGATACTGCCCTGTCTGAACAAGATCGCAACAGGAATTTAAGCGTTCTTACACTGGTAAAAATGGGTAAAGAGCGTAGTTATGTTACCTATAACGAACTGAACGATCACTTGCCAGAACACATCATTGCTGACCAAGAGCAACTGGATTTGGTGATTAAAATCTTAACAGACATGGGGATTCAGGTTACCGAAACCGTTCCAGATCAAGACCATCTGTTGATGAATGATAATACAGTCAATGTTTCTGATGAAGATACCGAAGCAGAAACCGAAGCGGCTTTGGCGACAATGGACACAGAGTTTGGTCGCACCACTGACCCTGTCCGCATGTATATGCGTGAGATGGGGCAAGTGGATTTATTAACTCGCGATCAGGAAATTGCCATTTCCAAAGAAATTGAACGCTCCCTGAAAGATATGATTCAAGCCATTTGTGCTTGTCCAGGTTCAATTGAAGAAATCATCAATTTGATTGAACAAGTCAAAAAAGACGAAATCAAAATTGATGATGTGATTGACGATATTGTCGATCCCAATACCGTTGAAGAAGAAGACATTCTTTTAGACAGTGAAGAAGAAACAGAAACTGATGTTTCTGTTAGCGATGAAGATAACGAAGAAGAAGATGAAGATGATGACACCACTTCTTCATCTGCCAATCACGCGAACACCGCTCAAGATTTAGAAGCCCTAAAAGCTAAAACTTTGGATTATTTTGTCGATATTAAAAAACAATACAACACCATGTTGAAACACCTGAAAAAATCAGGTACCGATAACAAAAGTTATCTCAAAGTTCGCGACAAAATCGCCGAAGCCTTGTTCAATGTTCGTTTTACCACCAAGCAAATTGAAAACTTGTGCGACAACTTGCGTCATCGCGTAGACACCATTCGTTCATTGGAAAAAGATATTCTCAACATCTGCGTCAATCAAGTCAAAATGGATAGAGGATATTTCATTGAAACCTTTGCAGAAAATTCTGCTGACCCTGAATGGATTCAACGAGAATTACGCAAACGCAAACCATGGGCGGAAACTTTAAAGCGTTTTCAGTATGCCATCATGGAAAAACAAAATGCCTTAATCGAAATTCAAGAGGCTTCTTGTTTAAGCGTTCCCGAACTGAAACAAGTCAGCAAATCACTTGCTCAAAGCGAGCGTGCTGCTGCCAATGCCAAACAAAAAATGATTCAAGCCAACTTGCGTTTGGTGATTTCCATTGCGAAAAAATACACCAATCGCGGTTTGCAATTCCTTGATTTGATTCAAGAAGGCAACATCGGCTTGATGAAAGCAGTGGATAAATTTGAATATCGTCGCGGATATAAATTCTCCACCTATGCAACATGGTGGATTCGTCAAGCGATTACTCGTTCGATTGCCGACCAAGCACGCACCATTCGTATTCCAGTGCATATGATTGAAACCATCAACAAGATGAATCGCATTTCTCGTCAGCATCTTCAAGAGCATGGTGAAGAGCCAGAACCAGCATTATTGGCACAACTGATGGAAATGCCAGAAGAAAAAATCCGTAAAATCATGAAAATCGCACGCGAACCTATTTCAATGGAAGCTCCTGTTGGCGGAGATGACGATTCGCATATGGGCGATTTTATTGAAGATGTGAATTCGGTTGCTCCCGCAGATGCTGCCATGCAAGCCAATTTGCGTGATGTAACGCGTGAAGTCTTGGAAAGTCTAACCCCACGCGAAGCCAAAGTTTTGCGTATGCGTTTTGGGATTGAAATGTACACCGACCACACTTTGGAAGAAGTAGGCAAACAATTCGATGTTACGCGTGAGCGTATTCGTCAAATCGAAGCCAAAGCCTTGCGTAAATTACGCCATCCATCGCGTGCCGAAGCATTGCGAAGTTTCTTGGACTCATTCTCCGAAGATAGAAGATAAAATCAATCAGGCAGCCTGAAAAAATCTTTCAGGCTGCCTATTTTTTACAAGGATACTCAACATGGCATTCAATATTTTGACAAAGTCAGTAAAAGAACGCACATTACTTTTATTAAGCCTTTTCTTACTCGCTTCCTGTGCCAGTAATCATGCCACTCAAAATGCAGAAAACCTTTTTAAACAAGGTGTTCAAGCAAGCAAACAAGATAAAAACACAAAGGCATTTCAATTATTTGAACAAGCTTGTGCCATGAATCATCCCACTGCTTGCTTCAATGTAGGGGTTCATTACAATACTGGCAAGGGCGTTAAGCTTAATAAATCACAAGCCAATCAATTTTGGGAAAAATCCTGTAAATTAGGCGTTGCTGATGGTTGTGGGGCGTTAGCGTTTTATTATGAACAAGGAGTCGGTGTCAAACAAGATTATGCACAAGCATTCAAATACTACACAAAAGCCTGTGAACAAGGTCGTGCATTATCGTGTTTAGGGGTTGGACTATTATACGAAAACGGTCGTGGCGTACGCCAAAACATGCAACAAGCCAATCGTTTTTTCGAAAAAAGTTGTACCAATGGAGAACCACTCGGATGTAATGCTTTGGGGCTTAGTTATTATTTTGGTAAAGGTGTCAAACAAAATCGTGCGGCTGCCAAAGAATACTTTGGCATCGCTTGTGATTTAGGCTATCAAAACGGTTGCGATCTTTATAAAAAACTCAATCAATAATGGCAGATCGACTCTATTTCAGGCAGCCTGAAAAATTTTTCCCTTTTGCCAATCCTTGCAAAACGGGGAGATGCGAATACAGTTCAAAGTTGCATTAGCATCAAAAAAGGCTACGCTTTTTGAACAACACACAATGAAAAAATATACGGCAAATGCCAGTTTTTCATGAGTTTTGCTATTTTCAAAGCCATCAGAATGACGCTTTCTGCGAGGGAGTTTCAAAGCAAAAATCTTTTGATGATGAAAACAAACCGCCAGTTGATGGCGGTTTGTTTGTTATTTGTTTTCGACTTTTTTAGGTTCATTGGAACCATCTGTGGGGGCGTTGGGATCGTAACGGTCTGAAACCGCAGATTTATCCACTTTCACTTCCACATGATCCGCGATTTCCACCGTAAAAAAGCGGTCTTCAACTTTGGTAATTTTGCCTAAAAAACCAGAATTCAAAATGACTTTATCACCGCGTTTAAGTTCTGAAATCATTTGCTGATGTCTTTTGTATTTTTGCTGTTGCGGACGCATCACCAAAAACCAAAAAACCACCAAGATAAGAATCAACGGAACCCAACTCATCACAGGGCTTTGAGCTTGTGCAGTGGCTGCATCGGCAGCGTAAGCAAATTCAATCATATTCTTTCCTAACTTCAAACAAGAAAGTTTCATTGTAAGACAATCAGGCAAAAGAAGCAAAAATGTTACAATACGCCTTTTTTGACATCTGGTTTAAAGATAAGGTTATTCATGATGAATGACGAATATGACGCTTCGTTTGATGCAGAAAACGGTACCAATCCAATGCTTCCGCCCCATTCTAAATTAAATGAACAATCCATTTTGGGCGGATTATTGATCAACAATCGTTCTTTTGATCAAATTGCCGATTTAATTCGTGCCGAAGATTTTTATTTGCATGAACACGCTTTGATTTTTAAAGCCATTGCTCATTTAATTCGTGCAGGTCAGCCTGTGGATCATGCCACCGTCAGCGATGAACTGAATAAAAACAATGAATTACAAAATGTGGGTGGAGAAGCCTATCTGATTGCATTGGCAAGCAATACCCCTTCTGCCGCCAATATTCGCGGTTATGCCAAAATTGTGCATGATTATTCCGTTTTGCGACAACTTTCCCAAGTGGGAACAGATATTGCACGCATGGCGTATGAGAAAAAAAGCACGCCAGTTGAAGAACTTTTGGATGAAGCCGAAAGCAAAGTTTTTCATATTTCAGAAACACAACGCATTGGTCAAGATTTTCAAGCCATGCCAGAAGTCGCCAACAGTGTTTTAGGGCATATTCAAATGCTGTATGAACGGAAAGACAAAAGTTCGATTACAGGCGTGGCCACAGGTTTTAAAGTATTGGACGAAAAAACCGCAGGTTTACAAGCTGGTGATTTGATTATTGTCGCTGGGCGTCCGTCTATGGGTAAAACCGCTTTTGCGATGAATATTGCCGAACATGTGGGCGTACGCAATAAACTTCCTGTTGCCGTATTTTCAATGGAAATGAGTGCAGAGCAACTGGTGATGCGTATGATCAGTTCTTTGGGGAATGTCCATCAAGGCAATCTGCGTACCGGTCGAATCAACAACGAAGATTGGGATAAAATTGGCAACAGCATTCAACAATTATCGGAAGCTCCTATTTATATTGACGAAACCCCTGCCCTGACCGCTTTGGAAGTGCGGGCACGGGCACGCCGTTTGGCAAGCAAAATCGAACGCCCATTAGGTTTGATTGTTTTGGATTACATACAGTTGATGTCAGGTTCTGGGCGAAGCGATAATCGTGTGGAAATTGTGGGCGAAATTTCGCGAGCTTTAAAAGGTTTAGCGCGTGAGTTAAAAGTGCCGATTATTGCTCTATCTCAATTATCGCGTGCGGTAGAACAGCGTCCTGACAAGCGTCCGATTATGTCTGATTTGCGTGAATCTGGGGCGATTGAACAGGATGCGGATTTGATTATTTTTATGTACCGCGAAGCGTATTACAAACCAGAAATTGATGATAAAAACCGTGCCGAAGCCATTATCAGCAAACATCGTAACGGTCCAACGGGCAAGGTTTATTTGAATTTTATTGGCGAATATTCTAAATTTGGTGATTCTTCTTACCAATTTGAACAAGATAATTCGTAAAATGATTTTCAGCCTGCCTCTGAAACAGGCAACCTGAAAACCGATTTAAAATTTTTCAGCCTGCCTAAAATAGGCAACCTGAAAACCAATTTAGAAATTTTCAGCCTGCCTGAAAAATAAGGCAATCTGAAATCATAATGAAAACATTTTCAGCCTGCCCTAAAAAATAAGGCAACCTGAAAACTAATTGAAAATGTTTCAGCCTGCCTTTAAATTAAGGCAGCCTGAAAAAATAAGCAAAAGGAAATATTGATGCATCGCAGTGTTCTTACTTCTCCTTACTTACAACATTTAATTGATTTTGAACGCCACTTATTGAATCAACAAACCGAAATTGAAGGCTGGTTTCGCGACCAATGGCAACAACATCGTCCGCCATTTTATGGTTCAGTAGATTTACGCAATGCGGCGTATAAAATTTCTCCTGTGGATATGAATTTATTTCCTAGTGGATTTAATAATCTTAATCCAGAATTTATGCCATCCGAAGTGATTGCCGCACAATCGGCAATGGAACACGCTTGTGCCAAAGCCAATTCCGTGTTAATCATTCCTGAAAACCACACTCGTAACACCTTTTATTTACAAAATGTATTGGCTTTATCGCAAATTTTATCGCAGGCAGGTTTTGCGGTTCGTATTGGTTCGATTAACCCTGAAATCACTGAACCAACCACAGTTCAAACCGCCAATGGTGATGATTTATTATTAGAACCGCTACGCCGTCAAGGCAATCGCGTTGGTTTAGACGATGGTTCTACGCCTTGTGTAGTGCTTTTAAATAATGATTTGTCAGGCGGCATTCCTGAAATTTTAAAAAATATTGAACAAAACATTCTGCCACCACTGAATGCAGGTTGGAGTACACGCCGCAAAACCCAACATTTTGCTTATTTTGATCAAGTTGTTCATCTTTTTTCTGAACAATTCCAAATCGACCCATGGCGAATCAATCCTTATTTCACCGCTTGCGGTGGCTTGAATTTTCAAGAACGCACAGGCGAAGAACAATTAGCCGATGCCGTTTCGGATTTATTAGCCAAAATTCGTACCCAATATGCCCAACACGATATTCAAGAAACACCGTTTGTCATTGTCAAAGCCGATGCAGGGACCTATGGCATGGGCATTATGACAGTTAAATCTCCTGATGAAATTCGCGGTTTAAATCGAAAAAATCGCAACAAAATGGCGAAAGTCAAGGAAAATTTAGAAGTTACAGAAGTCATCGTGCAAGAAGGGGTTTATACTTGCGAAACCATTGAAAATGCAGTAGCTGAACCTGTGGTGTACATGATGGATCGCTATGTTTTAGGCGGTTTTTATCGTGTGCATCAAGGGCGTGGAGCAGACGAAAATTTAAACGCTTCTGGCATGCAGTTTATTCCATTATCAGGCGAAATTCCCATGTCGCCAGAAGAAGTAATGTTGCAATACAACGCCAATCGTTGTTACGAACAATGGGAAGACAGCAGCCTGCCCAAACTTTCCGCCAATCCTAATTGTGCTTGTAACCGCTTTTATATTTATGGCGTCATCGCAAGACTATCTTTATTAGCGGCAAGTTTAGAGTTGGAAAATATTCAGGTTGCCTGAATTGCTTCCAATACAACGAATTTGTTGGAAAATCAACTTAACCCAATAAAACATATAATTAGGTTGTTATCGTGTTACAAACAACACTAACATATTGCTTATTAAGATTTTTTTTGATAATTCAAGAGATATAAATTGTGCCATCACGCCGAGTTTGGTTGGTATAATTAATCAATTCTTTGCACTTACAGATAAATTAAGGAACATTATGACACAACAAGTTCAGTTAGCGAAAAAACTCTCACCCATGAATGTTTGGGCATTGGCATTTGGCTGCATTATTGGCTGGGGTGCTTTTGTCATGCCTGGAAATACCTTTTTGGGTGCAGCAGGGCCCGTTGGAACAGCTATTGCCATGAGCATTGCTATTATTGTGATGATCATTATTGCCTTCAATTATGACTACATGATTAACCACCACCCAGTTGCAGGCGGGGAGTTTACTTATGCCTTGCGAGCATTTGGTGCAAAACATGCTTTCATTTGTTCTTGGTTTTTAGTCTTGTCTTATTTAGCCATTGTGCCCTTAAATGCTACTGCTTTGGCATTGATTGGTCGAAATTTATTAGACAACATTTTTCAGGTTGGCTTTCATTATTCTGTTGCAGGATACGACATTTATTTAGGCGAAATTATTCTTGCTATCACAGCATTGTTGATGTTTGCTTTTTTGAGTATTCGTGGTGTGAAATTCACAGGTGTTTTTCAAACCATATTGGCACTATCTTTAGTAACAGGCGTACTTTTAGTCATCGGAGCAGCATTTGTTAGCCCACACGCTACTTTGAGCAATCTTAATCCAGGTTTTAATCCTGACAGTGGTAAATTGGCAGGTATTTTAGCGGTTGTTGCCGTTGCACCTTGGGCTTTTGTGGGGTTTGATACTATTCCACAAGGTGCAGAAGAATTCAATTTTTCCTCTCGCAAAGCCAAAGCCATTATGGTGATTTCTATTCTTTTTGGTGGTTTGGTTTATATTGCTTTAAATACTGTAACAGCAGCGGTCATTCCCCAAGGTTATGATTCTTGGACGGCTTATATTGCGGATTTCAAAAATCTCAACGGCTTAATTTCTCTGCCTACTTTTCATGCTGCCTATACTCTTTTAGGTAACTGGGGCTTGATTTTTCTTGGATTAGCCGTACTTGCGGCCATTTTATCGGGCATTATCGGTTTTTATATGGCAGCATCTCGTTTGCTGTTTTCCATGTCTCGCGACCATATGTTGCCTGCTTGGTTTGGAAAATTGCACAACGAATACAAAACCCCTCGAAATGCTATTTTCTTTATCATGCTGATTTCCTTGATTGCCCCCTTTTTCGGTCGCACTGCTTTGGGCTGGATTGTGGATATGTCCTCTATTGGTGCTGCCATTGGTTATGGCTATACATCTGCATCTGCTTTTGTTTATGCTAAACAAAAAGGAAATGGCTTCATTCAAGCAACAGGATTTTTAGGCGTTATCTTCTCTTTAATTTTTGCCATATTACTTTTAATTCCACTTCCTGGTCTTAACTGTTCATTAGGTACTGAATCCTATATCTGCCTCATTATTTGGGTTGTTTTAGGATTTATTTTCTACTACAAAAGTCCATCTTTTTTTGTAAAAACTAGCCATCACAATCAATCCACCATTAAAATACTTTAAAACATGATGAAAAATAACTTTTTTATTATTGATAGCCAACATTTAGACAAAGTTCAATCACAAGTGTATGGCTATTGTGTCAAAAGCAATATTTCCAATGAAAATGATTCAGCACCCCATTTAGATGGGGCGTATTGTTTGGTTGATGTGCAGAATGGCAAAATCACTGTTTCACAAGATTCAACAGGCTCTTTTGGAATATATCTCTATCAAAAAGACGATTATTTTGCTATTTCCAACTCATTGACTTTGCTCATTGAGTATCTTAAAGACAAAGTTAGTCTATCGTTAGATGAAGATTATATTAAGGCGTATTTTTTATCAGGTTTGGCTAGTTTGGCTTATTCTGAAACAATGGTAAAAGAAATTCGTAGTCTGCCCAAAGATACTCAACTTCATATTGATTGTAAAACAGGCAACCTGAATATTAAGACCATTGATTATCAGCCTAATTCGGTATCACTTAACAGTGCAGAAGGCATGCAGATTTTAGATGCTTGGTTTTATAAATGGACAAGCATTATCCGCTATTTAGCAAGCAAAACCAACAAACTGACTGTTGATTTATCAGGTGGCATGGATTCTCGTATGGTGTTTTTATTGTTTGTGAAATCGGGCATTGATATGTCTCGTCTTCATATTCGTTCTAATACTGACGGTCTTCACACGCATATCGAAGATTTTGAAATCGCCACAGAAATTGCCAATTTTTATCATGCTCATTTGAACAACCCATCTTACAATCAAGATGCTCACCCATTATCAACAGAAGAATTTGTCAATTTAAGTTCTTACATCCGCTTGGGATTTTGTACCGAAATTTATTTTAGAAACCAGTCGCATAAAACTCCTTTATTTGCTTTTACAGGCAATGGTGGTGAAGCTTTGCGTTCTCACTGGGAGGTTTCGCCCAAACAATTCATCGCTGATATCAATCGTCAAAACAAAACACTGGGAATCAATTTTGAATCTTCAGTAAACAAAATTTTAAACACCGCTTTTCAGGCTGCTTGTGAAAAATATCATATCGATGACACAACTTCACCAGAAGCAGTAAATGCCTTTTATCAAGAAACTCGTTGTCGTAATCATTTTGGTAAAGATATGGCAGAAAAATCTTGCTTGAATATTTTTACTATGGCACCACTCTTGGACACTGCTTTGGCAAAACTCAATTTAAATGGCTGCAAAACTCAAAAGCGTGATTTGATTATGTCTGTCATTTTTGAGCGCTATTGTCCTGATTTATTGAAATTTAAATTTGATTCAGGTCGATTTATTGACCCTGAAATTTTGGCGTATGCTCGTCAAATCAGTAAAAAATATCCATTTGTGGCAACAGAACCATCCACTGATAATTTTCAGAGTGCTTATTCAGAAAAAACCATTCCTGATAACCCTAGTAGCACTCGTGCCAATTACCAACAATTCGTCAATTTATGGACAAGAGCTTTTCTTTCCACGAAACTTTTCGATGATTTTGTACAACTATTCCCAGAGAATATCTATTTGGATGCCTTAAAACATCGAAATTTCATCAAATATCATCCAGAGAAAAAAATTACTCCCATCTTGGCAACTTATTACACCAACGCCTTGCTTAAAAGACAAAATCATGGTGATTTTTTTGCTGAATTGACAGATTTAGACTCATCATACAAGCCAGAAGATAACAAAGGGATGCATGCAGGTGAAAATGAGTTTTTAAATACATTGCTGTCCAAAATCAGATTAGATATCAAAAATTTCAGCGAATCTAATCCTGATAATGATCTTAAAATCGTGATTCCAGATCGTTTCAAAGCAGATATTCAACAGCCTAAATGGTTTCAAAAAAATGGGCAGGGCTATGTCATTCATGCTGATAAAAATACTTTAAACATCAAGGTGAAATGCGTTCACGATGGTGAATTGCAAATTTGGTTACGGACACAAGATGTTAAAGATATAGAAAACAAGCGTATTCATTACTTTGTAGATGTTACAAAGTTTGATTTCAATGGTCAGAGAATTATTTCAGAAACCACCGCCGCAAGTCATGATAAACCCATCAAACACAGTATTCCCGTTACTGCTGGACAAATTTTAGATATTTCACTTGTTTGGGAAAAACACTATTACACCCTAGAGGAATATACTGTTTTATGCAATCGTTATCTCGGGCTAAAATAATGGGGCATATCTATCTGATCCAGATGCAACGCTGGAAACGGTTTATGCTCTTTCCCTATTTGGATCGACCAAATACCCATATTCATGTTGTTTCTTCTGTGCAAGATATTCCTTTACCTGCAACTGATGATACACAAATATTGGTTTTTGGTCTTCCGTCTCCTGAAATTGAGACCTTTGCCGATAAGCATCATATTCCCATTTGGCAGGTGGAAGATGGTTTTATTCGTTCTTGCGGATTAGGAGCACATTTAACATTTCCACTGTCATTAAATTTAGACCCAGTAGGCATCTATTTTGATACCACTCGTCCTTCGCATTTAGAAAACATTTTAGAACATCATGTTTTCACTCCTGATGAAATTGCTTTGGCACAACAAGTTCATCAAGCACTTCTGGAAAACAACATCAATAAATACAATATTGGCAATGATTCTTTCAGCCTGCCCAAACAGGCAGCAGGAAAAACCGTTATTTTGATTGTTGGGCAAGTGGAAGACGACAAGTCCATACGATATGGAACAGAACATATTTTTACTAATCAAAAACTTTTAGAAACCGTTCGTCAAAACAATCCTGATGCATTTATTATTTACAAAATCCATCCCGATGTTTTGTTTCAAGAACGAATGGGTAAAATTCAAGACGATGCCGTACAACTGGCAGATTTAATTGTCGAAAACACCAACATCAACGCCATTTTTCCTGATATTGATGAACTTCATACCATGACTTCTACATCAGGTTTTGAAGCCCTATTGCATGGAAAAAAAGTCGTTTGTTATGGTAGACCTTGGTATTCCAACTGGGGACTGACCTCTGATTATATTCCCATTCCACGCCACACACGCAAACTCACCTTACACGAATTGATTGCAGGGGCTTTGATTTTGTATCCTACCTATGTCGACACATCAGGACAGCATACGGATATTTTGACTGTTATCGACATCATCAAAAAACAAAAAGAAACATCGGTTTCAAAAACAAAAAAACAACGCTTATGGGATAAGCGTATTGTTCAAATTTCCCAGTTGCTTCATTTTGTTAAATCATCAAAAAATCCTTGGCTCAAGCTCATTCAACTCATTCGTCTTTTGTATCGTAAATAAGTTTCAGCTTGCCTGAACGCTTTAAATGATGCGTTTGAATGCTTTTTGTCTATCCATCTTACCTTTATTCAATCTTTGCCATCAGGCAGCCTGAAAAAATTTGTTACAAAAACACAACAAAATCAGAAAAAAATAGGCGATTTTTTCAGGTTGCCTTTATTTCATGTGCATTTTACGCAACAATAGAGTCATCAAAGTAACTCATCAACATCAACAACAACATTGAATTTAGGAGTGATTTTATGAAATTTCTGGAGCGTTTAAACAACATCATCAACAAAAACAATACACCTGTTGAGCAAGTCAAACAAACCGAAGTGGTTGAAAAATTGGTTCCTAATTCTGGTAAAGACATCTCCTTATCAGGCATGACAGGTTTCGAAAGCATCAACATCGCAGGGTACAATCAATTAACATTATCCCCAGAAGATTTACGCAACAATCACGACCAAGACAACCGTTTGTGGATTTTTGGTCAAACGGGCAACACCGTGCAATTATGGTCAGAAGTTACCAAAACAGGTAACACTGCCATGTTTCAAAACAAAATTTTCCATGAATACAGTTTCCAAAAACACGCCGTGATGATTCTCGACAGCATCGTTCAACGCGGTACTGTACTTATCTAATTCGCACTCCTTTATAAGGATATTGAAACTTCCTGAAAAATTTCAGGAAGTTTTTTTATCAATAAAATAGATTGAATCACTGCCTGTATAAAGGTAAAATTCAAGGTTTTTTCAGGCAACTCATGAGATTTATTGAGTATCATTTTTTGAACAAAATTCTTAACGGTTTCATCATATGCAATTTTCATATTCTTGGCTCAAAACTTGGGCAAATCCACAACTTTCCGCAGACGAATTGGCACACTTACTCACCATGTCTGGATTGGAAGTAGAAGAACAAAACACTGCCACCCCAGCCTTTTCTGGCGTGGTGATTGCACAGGTTAAATCAGTCGAAAAACACCCCGACGCCGACCGCTTAAATGTTACACAAGTAGATGCAGGCACAGGCGAACTTTTGCAAATTGTATGCGGAGCACCCAATGTTCGAGCAGGAGTGAAAGTTCCTTGTGCTTTGTCTGGTGCCATTTTGCCAGGAAATTTTAAAATCAAGCCAACCAAAATGCGTGGACAGCAATCCAATGGAATGCTGTGTTCTGCAAAAGAATTAGGCATCGCCGAAGAAGCATCAGGCTTGTTGATTTTGCCTGACGATGCTCCTGTTGGACAAAATATTCGTGATTATTTAGATTTAGACGATACTTTATTCACACTCAAAATCACGCCGAATCGTGCAGATTGTTTGAGTATTCAAGGCATTGCACGCGAAGTAAAAGCCCTGACCCACTGCGATGCCACTCCTTTATCTGTTCCCAAAGTTCCTGTTTCTGTGGAACATTCGTTTGCAACCAACATTCAATCGCCACAAGATTGTGGGCGTTTACTCACTCGTGTGATTGAAGGCGTTGACGCCACCTGCCCTACACCTCAATGGATACGCCAACGCATTGAACGCAGTGGCATTCGTTCGGTAAGCATTTTGGTTGATATTGGCAATTATGTGATGTTGGAATTAGGTCAGCCCATGCATGTGTTTGATTTAGACAAACTTTCAGGCAGCCTGAATGCTCGTCGTGCCGTTGCTGGGGAAACTTTAACCTGTTTAAATGGCAAAACCGTTACTTTATCCGACAACACACTGGTGATTGCAGACGATAAACAAGCTTTGAGTATTGCAGGGGTAATGGGCGGAGAGTCCTCCGCAGTAAGTGATGCAACACAAAACATCTTATTAGAATCAGCCTTTTTCTATCCTAACACCATTGCTGGTAAATCGCGTCAATATGGTTTTGGTTCAGATTCATCTTTCCGTTTTGAAAGAGGCGTAGATTATCAACTGCAAGAAACAGCGATTGAGCGTGCTTCCGCTTTGATTATAGGTTTATGCGGTGGGCGTTGTGGTCAAATTAACCAAGCCATAGGCATATTGCCCGAAACTACTACTATCCACTTGCGTTTGACACGCATCAAACAATTATTAGGCTTTTGTCCAGAAACAAAAGAAATTGAAAATATTCTGCATGATTTGGATTTGCAACCCCAAGCCATCGAGGACGGATTTAGCGTTACCGTCCCCAGTTTTCGCTTTGACTTGGCAATAGAAGCCGACATCATTGAAGAAATTGTGCGTGTTTATGGTTACGACAAAATTCCAGACCGCACACCTCATGGTTCATTAAGCATCATCAGGCAGCCTGAAACCGCTTATCCTTTATCGCAAGTTTTCCAACGCGTTGCTCAGCGTGGTTATCACGAAGTGATTAACTATGCTTTTGTTGATGAGGCTTGGGAACATGATTTTGCCGACAATCATCAAGCCATTCGTTTGCAAAATCCGATTGCATCGCAAATGAGTGTGATGCGTTCTACTTTAATTGGCGGTTTGGTCAATACCTTGCAAGCTAATTTAAATCGCAAACAAACACGAGTACGCATTTTTGAAATCGCCCGAGTTTTTGTGCGTGATGGAGAAAATTTTATTCAAAATCAAAAACTTGCATTGTTAGCACATGGTTTTGCACAGCCAGAACAATGGGGCGAACCATCACGCCGAGTGGATTTTTATGATGTTAAATCAGACATACAATCCTTATTGCCAGCAGATGTTATTTTTCAGGCTGCCTGCCACCCTGCTCTGCATCCTGGACGCACCGCCCATATTGTGCATCATCAAAAAATCGTTGGGGTTATTGGGGAGTTGCATCCGCAATGGGTGCAAAAATACGACCTTACCCATGCACCGATTGTGGCAGAAATTGATTTATCAGCCATCATGCAAAAAGACAAAACGCAGTATCAGGAAATTTCCAAATTTCCAGCTGTACGCCGTGATTTAGCATTTATCATGCCTGAAAGTGTTCGTGCATACGATTTGCTCAATACGCTGAAAACGGTCAAACATTCTGATATTCAAGAAATTGCCATTTTTGATGTGTATCGAGGCAAAGGGCTGCCTGAAAATCACAAAAGCATTGCGGTACGCATTATGTTGCAAAGTTTTGAAAAAACCTTGCAAACCGAGGAAACTGATGCTGTTATGGCACAAATGATTCAGGCTGCCCAAAGTATCGGTGCTGTATTGCGTAGTTAAAAAGCCTGCAACTGCATCTATTTCACGGCAAGAAGATAAGAGCAAACCCTGCTCCGCTTAATTGAAAACAAAACGCCGTAGGGTGGGTCTTCGACCCACCAACTCACCCTGTTTTGCAAGGGCATGCTTTCACTCTGTACTCATATCTGCCAGTTTTTCAGAGGCTTTCAGGGTGCATGGTCCATAAAACAGGCAGGCTGAAAAAATCAATAGCATTTCCTATATGAATCATTTTTCAGCCTGCCTGTTAAAATAACATTAAGATTCAACAGCGTCATATGCATCAACAATTTTTTGCACCAAAGGATGTCGCACCACATCGGAGGAAGTGAATACATGGAAATAAATTCCATCAATATCGTGCAACTTTTCTCGTGCATCTTTTAATCCGCTTTTGATGTGTCTTGGTAAATCAATTTGACTGATGTCGCCTGTAATCACTGCTTTCGCCCCAAAGCCAATACGCGTTAAAAACATTTTCATTTGTTCAGGTGTGGTATTTTGGGCTTCATCTAAAATAATAAAAGCATTATTTAAAGTGCGACCACGCATATATGCCAGTGGGGCAATTTCAATCAAACCTTTTTCCAACAATTTGGTAACACGGTCAAAACCCATTAAATCGAACAAGGCATCGTATAAGGGACGCAAATACGGATCGACTTTTTGTGCCAAATCACCTGGTAAAAAACCTAACTTTTCCCCTGCTTCCACCGCTGGACGCACCAAAACAATGCGTTCAATCAGATGTCTTTCCATCGCATCAACGGCTGCGGCAACTGCCAAGTAAGTTTTTCCCGTTCCTGCTGGACCTAATCCAAAAACAATATCGTGTTTGAGTAAGGCTTGAATATACGAATCTTGTCTGGGCGTCCTGCCTTGCAAAATCCCACGCCGCGTTTTAAAACCTGTGGGCGTTGGAGTGGAATGTGTGTGATCTTTGGTGCGTGCTTCTACCGCACTTAATTGAATATCGTTTGCGGTAATTTCTCTTTTTTGTGCAATGCGTGCCAGTTGCTGCAATGCGACAACCCCTGCTTCTGCAAGGCTCCCTGAAAGAGAAAAGTCATGATGACGGCGAATAATATGAATTTCTAACGCTTGTCCAAGTTCGATTAAATGTTGATCCAAAGGTCCTGCCAACCGCTGCATAGCAGCGGTATCTAAATCAGGCAGGCTGAAATGCTGTTCTAATGCCATATCATTACCAAATTGATTCACAAGACATATTCGCAGAACGACATTGCGATGCATCATAATCATCACGACAGGATTCAATCGCACGACTTTGTGCGGTATCGCGAAAATGTCCGCGTGCAGTGTATTTGTTGCCACGAAGTTTAATCGTACATTCATAGCGATCTTCGCCTGCTGCATCGCTGCTGTTTCCGTTGTTGATGATGATGACTTTATCATTATTACGGTTATTGTAATAACCGTCATAATAACCCTGTGTATAGGCGGTGTTGTAGCCACGATTAACACCTAAATCAATCATCAAACCACCGCTGATTTTGCCATTGCGAATGGTGATGCCACCATAGCCATTGGGATTGTTATAACCATAATGTGCAGGCGGATAATACACAGGCGGAGGAAGCGGTCGCTTGTGAACATGAGATGGTGGAGGTGGCGGACGATGATATTGCGTATCAGGATTAGCAAACGCTGTGGGAATTGGAGGATTCGCCAATGCTGCCAGTGGTGTCAAACAAGTCGCCAAAAAAGTCCAAAAATATTTCATGTTCAACTCCTCACAATAGTGGATATTGGGGCGTTATTGTAAGACATAATCCGCATGAAATTAAACATTTTTCAGTGATTGGCTTCTGTTATCTTGGCTGAAATTTAAGTATAATAACGCGTTTATCAAAAAATACAGAATAAAGAAAGAGAACACTTCATGGGCTTTTTGCAAGGTAAAAAAATTCTTATTACAGGCATGATTTCAGACCGTTCCATTGCATATGGCGTTGCCAAAGCGTGTCATCAGCAAGGGGCGGAATTGGCTTTTACTTATGTAGTTGATAAATTGGAAGACCGTATTCGCAAAATGGCGAAAGATTTTGATTCAGAATTGGTTTTCCGCTGCGATGTACAAAGTGATGACGACATCAATCAACTATTTGTCGATTTAAAACAACATTGGGATGGTTTAGATGGCTTATTACACGCCATTGCATTCGCACCGCGTGAAGCACTCACGGGGAATTTTTTAGATAATCTTTCTCGTGAAGCCTTTCAGGTTGCCCATGATGTTTCTTCTTACAGTTTGCCCGCACTTGCGAAAGCCGCCCGTCCCATGATGCAAGGTCGCAATGCCGCCTTATTGGCATTAACTTATTTAGGTGCAGTGCGTGCTATTCCACACTACAATGTGATGGGTTTAGCCAAAGCATCGTTGGAATCTGCCATTCGCTTTACAGCCGCAGCATTGGGGCGTGATGGCATTCGTTGCAACGGTATTTCAGCAGGTCCTGTCAAAACCATTGCCGCATCTGGTATTGCAGATTTTAATAAATTGCTGAAATATGCTGCCGAACAAAATCCATTAGGTCGCAATGTAACCATTGAAGAAATTGGCAATGTCGCCGCATTTTTATTATCTGATTTATCATCTGCGGTTACTGGCGAAATTACCTATGTTGATTGCGGTTTTAGTATCAACGCTTTGGGTCTTACCGAAGAATCTTAATATATGGTCAGGCACCCTGAAAACTTTTCAGGGTGCTTTTTTGTTTTAATTATTTTTGAGGAAAGTAACATGAAAGTTTTAGACGAATTTAAAGCATTTTTAATGCGTGGCAATGTGGTTGATATGGCTGTGGGTATCGTCATTGGCGGTGCTTTTACGGGCATTGTTAAATCTTTGGTTGATGATGTCATCATGCCTCCGATTGGTTTGCTGTTGGGCGGGGTTGATTTTTCTAATTTATTTTGGGTGATGAAAGAAGGTGCGGAAAAAGCAGCTCCTTACGCTTCTTTGGAAGCAGCCAAAGAAGCAGGTGCAGTTACCATGAATATTGGCTTATTCATCAACACCTTAATCACCTTTATGATTGTGGGTGCTGCGGTATTTACTTTGGTGAAATTGGTCAATAAATTACAAGCCGACAAACCAGAAGAAGCCCCAACCACCAAAGAATGCCCAAAATGTTGTTCTGAAATCAACATCAAGGCGTCTCGTTGCCCTAATTGTACTTCTGACATCAATTAAATGAATCGATAAAAAAGGCACCCTGAAATAGGGTGCTTTTTTTGATGCGTAAAAATTTAAGGCAACCATTCCTGCAAAGATTTTTGAATGATACTGATGTCTTGGCAAGGATAGATTTCAGCCTGCCCTAATTGACGCATAACAACAAACCGCATGGTACCGCTTTCTACTTTTTTATCGTGTTGCATATGGGCAATCCATTTTTCCCACGCAAACGATGGAGGCGTATCAGGCAGTTTGGCTCTTTGCAGTAATTGTTGTACGCGTTGCGTTTCTTGTGGCATAATGTAGCCTAACTGTTCTGATAATCGACAAGCCACCACCATACCCGCAGCCACCGCTTCACCATGCAACCAAACACCGTAACCCAGTTCAGTTTCAATCGCATGACCAAAGGTATGCCCCAAATTCAACCAAGCACGAATGCCTTTTTCTTTTTCATCGGCGGCAACAATTTCTGCTTTTTTCGCACAACAGCGATGCACGACATACGACAAGGCGTCTGCATCATGACGCATCAATTCTTCCATATGCGTTTCCAGCCAATCGAAAAACGCTGCATCACCCAATAGTGCATATTTAATCACTTCCGCCAATCCTGCGGAAAATTCCCTTTCAGGGAGCGTATTTAACACATCGAGGGCAGCAAAAACCGCTTGTGGCTGATAAAACGCACCAATCATGTTTTTGCCCAAAGCGTGATTGACCCCTGTTTTCCCACCAACAGAAGAATCCACCTGACTCAACAGCGTTGTTGGAATTTGAATAAAGGGCATACCGCGTTGATAAGTTGCAGCGGCAAACCCTACCATATCGCCAATCACACCCCCACCCAAAGCAATTAAAGTGGATTGTCTTTCCATTCGCTCACGCATCAAGCCATCGTAAATTTTTTCGATGGTATTCAGATTTTTATAATGTTCGCCATCAGGCAAAATGATGTCAAAAACACGAATGCCTAAACGACGAACTGCATCTTGAACTGTTTTTAAATACAAGGGAGCAATCGTATCATTACTGACAATCACACAATCTTTGGTGATGTGTTCTGCCAAATGCTTTTCTAAAAGTGATGACAATGTTGCGTCAATATAAATAGGATAACGATGAGAAGGTGCATCAACCATCAATGTATGCATATGATTTCCTTGTATCATTTTTCAGAATTTGTTTTCAGGCTGCCTGAAAGATTATTTTTCTGCTCTTCCATATAACGACAAATCGCATAAACCAAATCTTGCGTCCCTTCTTTGGTTAAAGCACTGATGATAAAAACGCGAGGCGTTTTTATATCAAATGCGTAACGATCATCAGGTTGAGTATTATGCCAATCAATATCTTTCAAAAATTGCTCGATTTTGGCATTTTTTTCATTTTCAGGGAGCATGTCTACTTTATTGAGTACCAACCAGCGTGGTTTTTGATAAAGTTCTTCGTTATAGCGTTTAAGTTCATCAATAATTTTCAAGGCTTCATTGGCAGGAGAAACATTTTCATCAAAAGGTGCCATATCCACCACATGCAATAATAATTGCGTGCGTGATAAATGTTTTAAAAAGCGATGTCCCAAGCCCGCACCTTCGGCAGCTCCTTCAATCAATCCTGGAATGTCCGCCATCACAAAACTGTGGGTTTCGTCCAATCGAACCACGCCTAAATTAGGATGCAAAGTGGTAAATGGATAATCCGCCACTTTGGGGCGTGCCGCAGAAACCGCACGAATCAGCGTAGATTTCCCTGCATTCGGCATTCCCAATAAACCCACATCTGCCAAGACTTTTAATTCTAAATTCAAACGACGACTTTCCCCCTCCTCGCCTGGTGTCGCTTGTTTGGGACTGCGATTAGTAGAAGATTTAAAATGAATATTACCCAAACCACCCTGTCCGCCTTTTGCCAAGCAAACTTTTTGATTGTGATGGGTTAAATCGGCAACCAACTGCCCAGTATCCGCATCGTGAATGGTCGTACCCACAGGCATTCGCAACTCGATATCGTCTGCCCCTTTGCCATAACGATCTGAACCATGCCCTTTCTCACCATTTTTCGCTTGATATTTTTTGACAAAACGATATTCCACCAAAGTATTGATATTTTCATCAGCAATCGCAAAAACACTCCCCCCACGACCGCCATCGCCACCGTCAGGACCGCCCATCGGCACATATTTTTCACGGCGAAAACTTACCGCCCCATTGCCACCATTGCCTGCAACAACTTCAATACTCGCTTCATCAATAAATTTCATAACATTATTCCAATTGAATCACTTGGCAAACCGAAGAAGATACTTGATTAAATAGCAGTTTGGCAAGTTATCTTTGCAAGTTTCGTCAAAATTTTCAGCCTGCCTGAAATAAAGCCATGAAAAACTGTTAGATGTAAAGTTTTTAAAAATATAGATGCCAGTTTGAGAGGAAGTTATGAAACTATTGTCTATTGATGAGACCATTTATATAATGGTCGTTTGCTTAAAATAAGGCAACCTGAAAAATAAACAAGGAAAAAAAAACATGAACAACATTCAACAAGTACGCCTATTAGGGCAGCAAATTTGGTTAGACAGCCTATCTCGTTCAATGATTATCAAAGGCGAGTTAAACGAAAAAATTCGTCAAGGCGTATCGGGGGTTACCACAAACCCTGCGATTTTTCTGTCCGCCATTAAAAATGATGAACTGTATCAACAACAAATGCGAACGCTCAAAGCCGACGGCAAAACCGCCCAAGAAATTTACGAAACAATGGCGTGTGCCGATGTTCAGGCTGCCTGCGATATATTTTTAACGGAATATCAATACAGTAACGGCAATGCAGGTTTTGTGAGCATTGAAGTGAATCCCGCTTTGGCAAACGATACAGACGGCACAGTATTTGAAGCACGGCGTTTGCTGCAAAAAATCAACCGCCCGAATGTGATGATTAAAATCCCCGCCACAGCGGCTGGCATTAAGGCAGTAGAACGCCTATCGTGCGAATGCAATATCAACACCACGCTGATTTTTGACGGTGAAACCGTGAAAAAAATTGAACAAGCCTTTTACAAAGGCAATCCGCCTGCTAACGGACGCATTGTTGCCAGCGTGTTTTTATCTCGCATAGACACGGCAATTGACGACAAATTGCCCGCCCACTTACAAGGCAAAACCGCTGTGGCTATGGCACAAGCCTTGTATGACGAAATGAAAGACCACACCCCGCCTGCCGCATTGATTGAAGCGTGGCAAAACGCCGATAATCACGAAGACGAAGAAGAAGACACCTGCTGTGGCGGCTGTGGCTGTGGTTCTCATCATCATCATCACCACGATGAAAAACACGAGTGTTGCGGTG
This sequence comes from Neisseriaceae bacterium, assembly GCA_017645365.1. GTDB lineage: Bacteria > Pseudomonadota > Gammaproteobacteria > Burkholderiales > Neisseriaceae > RGIG9985. The sequence goes on along the minus strand of JAGCOT010000021.1, from coordinate 17,023 downwards.
CTCATCACCATCACCACGATGACAAACACGAGTGTTGTGGCGATTGCGATGAGTGCGATAACTGCCATTGTGATGACGAACCTGTTAAAATCCGCCCACAATATCGCGAAGATTGCCCATTATTTACGCTATTATGGGCATCAACCGCCACAAAAAACCCCGCTTATTCAGACACGCTGTATATCGACAACTTAATTGGCAAAAACACCGTCAATACGCTCCCTGAAAAGGCAATGAACGCCTTTTTGGAACACGGCAAGGCAGAGTTGATGAATACAGATAACGCACAACAAATTTTAACAGAAGTGGCTCAATACGCCGATTTATCTGCAATAGCAAACGACTTACAAATCAAAGGCTTACAACAATTTCAGGCAGCCTTTGATGAAATCTTGGCGTTTATTGAAGCGTTTGAATAAGCGTCCTAACAAAAAACCGCCGAAATGGCGGTTTTTTTTGCTTTCAGGCTGCCTGAAAATTCAAATTAAATACTGTTTAATTCCTTGTGCAATTTCATATGCCAAATTCACAGGAACTGCATTGCCAATCATTTTATAAGCATCATTAACATTGTTGTAAATAAATGTGAAATCATCAGGAAAACCCTGAATTCTTGCCACTTCACGAACAGTCATTCGGCGATATAAATTTTCTTTTCCCTGAACAAAGCGATAAATATCTTTTCCCATTTTTTCCATTTTAGGGGCGTTAGGGTGAAGTTGGCATTGTCGTCCAGATGCTTGAACTGTAAAACTTTGTTCATTCCAAGATTTAACACGATTTCGGCTCATAAAAATCGGTGAGAAACTGCCGATAAAATACTCGTGGTGATTAACCGCTTGTGGATTGGCTTTATTATTTGTCAAAGCAGGAACAGCGTTATCTTTCAAATCCCACAAAATATCTTTTAATGTAATTTTATCTTTATCATCAATGGTTGAACCGACTGGAAACTGAAATTTTATATCTAAATCTTTGCGAAAACCAATGTAAAACACACGCTTACGCTCTTGTGCAACACCATAATCTTTGGCATTCACCATCGTTAAATCAACATCATAACCACACTCATCAAACATTTTTAAAATATTTTGTACTGCCTGATTATGGCGATTGGCCAGCATTCCGCTTACATTTTCTGCTAAAAAAAACTTGGGTTGTTTGGCTTTTAAAATACGAATGTAATCAAAAAATAATTGCCCACGCACATCCTCAATCCCACGAAGAGAACCTGCTTCCGACCAAGATTGACACGGAGGACCACCAATAATGCCGTCAATATTATCAGGAAAATCAGATGCCTGTATTTGACGAATATCACCCTCAATCAATAGAGTTTTAGGGTGATTGGCTTTAAAAGTTGGGCAAATGGTTTTATCATATTCATTGGCAACAGCAACCTGAAATCCTGCACGCTCAAATCCTAAATCCAAACCGCCACAGCCACTAAATAAACTAATAATTTTCATAAACTTATCTACTAAAAGCAATCAATTTAGCATTTTTTAATTGTGCTGGATTATTGGGATTTTTGATTTGGACATCAAGAATAATTAACGCTTGGTTTTGTACATTCAATAAATCTTGCTTATTGTGCAAACTTTGCCATTTTTCTTCGTTAATCAAACACATAAAATTGAAATCCTGACTTGTATTCTTTTGATAAATATAGTGAAAAACTGACCACGGATTATCAATTCCCCACATACCACGCACACGCAAATAAGTAATGCCAAGTGGGTCAATGCGATTGACACGCCCCAATTCATTGGTTTCAGAAAATTCCACACCAACAATATTTTCAACCCCTTGTTTAATGGTATTTTTGACTCGTGTATAACATTCTTCGGCGGCACAATAATCTTCACCATAAACCATACACAGTTGTTTTAACTGATTTTGTTTATTCACAACACCAACAACATAAATCAAATCTTTTTCTGTCCAGTTTGGTTCAGCATTTTTGCAAGCCGTTGAAATCATATTGCTATCGGAAAACAATTTGGCTTTTGGATAACTACTGTTCAAAGCCAAAGCAGAAGTAGGACTTTCAATTTTCTTGACTTCTATTGCATCACCATATTTCAACATCATATCAGGAGGATTATTGTTATTGCCCAAATAAGAAAACACTTCATTATGGCGTTTTATTCTTTCTTGTTCTGATAAATTCAGGCTGCCTGAAAACAAGTCTTTAATGTATTCTTCCAAAGCATCACCTGCCTGATTAGCACGATTGCGGTTTTTGTATTCTGCAACTAATTCAATCACAGGATTTTCAACACAATGAATAATGGCGTTGATGATATTCATTTTCTTTAATTTCCAGAATTAAACAATATTTTCAGGCTACCTGAAATTAATTTTGACTTGCAATCAATTCTTCCACAGCCGCAATATCCGTTAATGCAGCACAGGGCAGATTTTTGTCGGTGCGTTTTACCAAACCTGCCAGAACTTTGCCAGGAGCACATTCTGCGGATTGTGTTATGCCGTCCGCAACCACTTTGCGAACGGTTTCTGTCCAACGCACAGGGGAATATAACTGGCGAGCCAAAGCGTCTTTGATTTTATCTAAATCGTTGTAAGCACACACATCGGCGTTGTGAATAACCGAAATTTCAGGCAGCCTGAAAGGCACATTGGCAAAGGCTTCTACTAATTTTTCTGCCGCAGGTTTCATCAAAGCACAATGCGACGGCACAGACACAGGTAACAGCAAGGCTCGTTTTGCCCCCTTTTCTTTGGCAAGCGTCATTGCTCGCTCAACTGCGGCGGTGTCGCCCGCAATCACCACTTGTCCAACTGAATTAAAATTCACCGCTTCAACCACTTCGCCCTGTGCCGCATCAGTACACAAAGCCACAACAACATTGTCTTCCAAGCCCAACACAGCCGCCATTGCTCCTTTGCCTTGTGGCACAGCGGTTTGCATAAGCGTTGCTCTTTGGCGTACTAATTTCACTGCGTCTGCAAAATTTAGGCTATTTGCAACAGTTAAAGCAGTATATTCGCCCAAACTATGCCCTGCCAAAACAGACGGCGTTTTACCGCCACGAGCCTGATACACTCGCCACACAGCAAAACCTGCGGCAAGCATAATCGGCTGTGTGTTTTCGGTTTGGTTAATCATATCGGCATTGTCAGCGTGAATCATCGCCCATAAATCTTGATTTAAAGCGTCAGACGCTTCATCAAAAGTTTGTTTGACAATGGATTCACCCGCAAAACCTGCCATCATCTGCAAACTTTGCGAACCTTGTCCTGGAAAGAAAAATGCGGTTTTCATTTCGTTTCTCGTGTTTCAAAATTCAAAGGGGGTATTATAAATGGGAATATGGACGAGTGTTTTATTTTGTTTCAGGCAGCCTGAAACTTTCAGGCTGCCTTCATCTTAATTTAAGGTTTTAACCACAAATCATCCCCCAACCATTTGCGATAAATCGCATCGTATGTACCTTCGCTGCGAATATGCTGCAAACCAATGTTGATTTTATCTACCAATTCAGGTTTTTGTTTGCTGATGGCAAATTCCAAAGTAGCAGAAACACCTCGTTCATCAACCCCATAAACCGAATCTGGAATCAGCACCACTTTTAAGTTTGGCTTATCTTTAACCAAGCCTTCTGCCACAGAAGCATCAACCAGCAAGGCATCTGCGTTATTGTCAATCACATGAGTCAGTGCCAAATAAGGAGAAGCTTCGGTGATGATTTTGCCCGCAATCGGATTTTCTTCCAAACTACGCTTCAAATTAGTGTGATTTTGTACACTAAAACGCTTTCCCTGTGCTTCTTCAAAGGAATTGATATGACTGTCTTTACGCACCACCAAAGCCAAACGGTCTTTGAGTACAGGATTGGAAAAAGATGCAAACGCACGGCGTTCTTCGCTTGCCCCAACGCCACCAATCACCACATCATATTGTCCTAACTGCATGTTTTGCCATAAATTCGCAAAATCATCAGACACCACTTCAATAGTGAATTGTTGGTCTTTGGCGATCGCTTGCATGATTTCGACATCAAATCCCGTTGGCAAACCTTGTGCGTCTCGCAAAGCCAAAGGAGCATAATTGGGCTCAACCGCCACAATATAATCAGCTTTTTTTGCCACTTTGGTAACCATTTGCTCTTGTTTTTTCTCTCCACCACAAGCAGTTAGCAAAGTAACAAACAACATACTGAAAAACAACCATAAACCACGCTTCATGATTCAATCTCCTGAATTTTGTACAGTTCATGCGAATATGTTGATTATAATCCTGTTTATTCAATCAACGATATGGTTTTATGATGAACATCAATCAAATTCTTGAAACGCATGACGATGATTCTTGCTTTTTATATGCCGATTGGGATGCCCCTTCCTGTGTCAAAACCCTGATGACCACGCGTCATGGAGGCGTCAGTCAAGGGGCATATGCTTCTTTAAATCTTGGTTTACATGTGGGCGACAATCCTGACCATGTTTTAGAAAACAGGCGTCGAGTGGCACAACACATTCCAGTACCAGTGGTTTATTTAAATCAAGTGCACGGAATTGAATGCGTTGAAGCCTGCCAATATCTTCACCAAACCCCTGATGCTGATGCTTCTTACGATCACACTGGCACAGTGGCTTGTGCGGTGATGACCGCAGATTGTCTGCCTGTATTATTGTGCGATGCCGAAGGAAATGTCGTTGCCGCTGCTCATTGTGGCTGGCGTTCTTTACTGAATGGTGTTTTGGCAGAAACCGTCAAAAAAATGGCGGTCAATCCTACTAAAATCATGGCGTATTTGGGTGCGGCGATTAGTGCCGATGCCTTTGAAGTTAAAGACGATGTTCGTCAATTATTCATACAAAAAAATCCGCAAACGCAAAACTATTTTGCGGATATTGGAGACGGACAATTTTTAGCCGATTTATATGGCTTGGCTAAATTATTTTTAGCCGATTTAAACATTCACCAAACATTCGGCGGTACGCACTGCACCGTTTTAGAACGCCATCGCTTTTTTTCCTATCGGCGAGATGGGCAAACAGGACGAATGTTATCTGCCATTTGGTTGGAAAAATAAATTCAGGCAGCCTGAAAACCTAAAAACAAAACGGTATATTATTGAAAATACACCGTTTTTATCTTTTCAGGCTGCCTGAAAAATTATTTATTCTCCAACATCGGCAACACAGAATTTTTATCGCTGATTAACAAGCCGCTTTGGCTGTAAATGCCTAACTTGGCACGAGTATCGGTAATGTCAAGATTTCTCATGGTTAATTGTCCGATACGGTCAAGCGGAGAGAATGCGACGTTTTCGACTTTTTCCATCGACAAGCGTTCTGGGGCGTAGGTTAAGTTTGGCGATTCAGTATTTAAAATGCTGTAATCGTTGCCACGACGCAGTTCAAGCGTTACTTCGCCAGTAATCGCTTTGGCTACCCAGCGTTGTGCGGTTTCGCGTAACATTAAGGCTTGGCTGTCGAACCAGCGTCCTTGATACAGCAGTCTGCCCAAACGCAAGCCGTTAATGCGGTATTGCTCAATGGTGTCTTCGTTGTGAATACCTGTGAGCAAGCGTTCGTATGTGGCGTGCAACAATGCCATTGCGGGGGCTTCGTAAATGCCACGCGATTTGGCTTCGATAATGCGGTTTTCAATTTGATCGGACATACCCAAACCGTGCCGTCCGCCGATGGCGTTTGCGTCCATAATCAATTCAACCAAGTCGCTGTATGATTTGCCGTTAATGGCAACAGGCACGCCTTCTTCAAAACGAACGGTAACTTCTTCTTTTTGAATGGGAACTTCGTCTTTCCAAAACGCCACGCCCATAATCGGTTGCACAATTTTAATGCCGCTATTCAGATACTCTAAATCTTTGGCTTCGTGCGTTGCACCAAGCATATTCGAGTCAGTTGAATAGGCTTTTTCTGCCGACATTTTGTAGTCAAAACCGTTGGCAGTTAAAAACGCCGACATTTCAGCACGACCGCCTAATTCGTCAATAAAGGCTTGGTCAAGCCACGGTTTATAGATTTGCAACTGCGGATTAGTCAGCAAGCCATAGCGATAAAAGCGTTCAATATCGTTGCCTTTAAAAGTGGAACCGTCCCCCCAAATATGCACACCGTCTTCTTTCATTGCCGCAACTAACATTGTGCCTGTAACCGCACGCCCCAAAGGCGTGGTGTTAAAATACGGCACGCCGCCTGTGGCAATGTGAAACGCCCCACACTGAATGGCAGCAACGCCCTCAAACGCTAATTGCTTGCGACAGTCAATGAGCCGTGCATTTTGGGCACCATACGCCATTGCTTTTTTGGGAATAGCGTCATAATCGCTCTCATCAGGCTGCCCCAAGTTTGCGGTATAAGCATAAGGCAACGCTCCTTTTTGCTTCATCCACAGAAGAGCAGCAGAAGTATCCAAACCGCCCGAAAAGGCAATGCCCACTTTTTGTCCCACTGGGACACTTTGTAAGATAGTACTCATGAAATATTTAATCCAAAACAGAATATGATGATGTCATTCTATTTTCAGGCAACCTGAAAACACAATGATTCAGAAATTTGGTGGAGACGGCGGGAATCGAACCCGCGTCCGAAAGCCCTCTACGAAGCGTTCTACATACTTAGTCTTGCCTATTTCAATCCCATTTTCTTCACCGCCGACAGACAGGCTGAAAAGAAAACCCGTTACCTTAAATCTTATTGACTATTAAGTAACCCAATAGCCAACCAGTTAATGTTCAATGACGCTGCGGTGGGTTGCCCCACACGACCCATTAACCAATCGTTGCAGCGGCTTCGCTTAAGCTGCGAGAGCGTAAGAAGAGTCGTTTGCGACTATTAAAATTTCAGTGTTTTACAGGAATCTGAGACCCTGGTATGCCCGCATCCGCTTTGCAACCCCCGTCGAAACCAAGATCGCCCCCAGATGAAAAACTTGCAAATTATAAATGAATTTATCTTGCAATGGTATGATTTTAAGACTTTTCAAAATATTCTTTCCAAATATTTGGCGTTTCTACAATGCGTTGTTTTTGATAATCGAAAAAGACCATGTTGTTTTGTATGCGTGCAATTTCCTTTTGGTCGCTGATGCGTAGCATTTGAGTCATCAGTTGAAAGCCCATTTTGCTTATTTCCGTAACTGCCACAGAACAATTTAATTCATCGCCGTAAAATGCCTGATTGATATATTGAATAGAGGCATCTGCCATAATCAAACCACAACCGCCGATGTCCATTTCTGAAAAGTGATACTTTTGCAAAAAACGCAATCGTACCTCATGACACAACCGTAATACCGCATCATTCGACAAATGATTGCCATAATTGATGTCGCCAATTTGAATATTTATTTTTGTTGAAAAATCAAAGCATTGCGGTAAGTTGATTTTAACTCTTGCCATATTTTTCTCCATTTTAAGAAATCTCTGCAAAACTGGTAGATGTGAGTACGGTTCAAAGTTGTAGCACAGAAAAACGAAGACATCACAAATAGTTAGGCGAGTTTTCGGCTTCGCCGAAACTTCGTTTTCGAGCAACTCACAACGAAGAAATGTACCACAGACGCTTGTTTTGCAGGTTTTCTTTAAAGATACGAGATTATAGTCAATACTTCATTTTTCGTTGCACCGCACACCAAAAAACTTGTGATAACGCAAACAAATTGCATAAAAAATAAGGTATTGCAATATTTTATGATACCGTTTGAACATAAAAAATCTTCATCTAAAAACCACTTTAATTGAAGGAGTTGCATGATGTATCAAAAAATTCTCGTCCCCGTAGATACCAGCCGTGCCAGCATGGCAGCCTTAAAAGAGGCTTGCGAATTATGTCAACGACTCAACAGCAACTTGCATATTTTGCATGTTTCCAACATGATTGCCCATCCTTTGGACAAAGAAAATCATGAACAAGACAGTCCATTAAGCATTGCCAAAAACACCGTTGAATCCTACGGTATACCTTACACCACAGAAATTCAACAAAATACAGGTGAAAAGGTTGCCAATATTATTCTTCGCAGCGTTAAAGAAAATCAAGCAGATTTAGTCATTATGGGAACACATGGATTTTCTGGCATGATGCACCTTTTAATGGGATCTATTGCGGAAGGTGTTTTGCGACAAGCAGAAGTCCCTGTCATGTTATTGCGTCGTGGTCGTCCGCAAGAATCTTAAATGTTTCAGGCTGCCTGAATGAGATAAAATCGCCTTTCTCTGTTCAAAATAAAACATCAGCATGATTTACGGCATCGGTACAGATATTTTAGACATTCAGCGGATTGAACATATTTACCAGCGTTATGGTGCAGTCTTTGCACGGCGTATTTTAACGGCTGATGAATGGGAGTTGTTTCAAAATACGCCATCAGCACGCTTTTTAGCCAAACGCTTTGCGGCAAAAGAAGCCTTTGCCAAAGCGGTCAGAACAGGTTTAATCGCCCCAGTTTCTTTGCATAACATCAGTATTTTGCATGATCAATGGGGAGCACCTTACTTTGCAGTGAATGCCGTCTTACAAACATGGTTGCAAAAACGCCATATCGAACACCTGCATTTGAGCATTAGCGATGAAAAAAATCTCGTAGTTGCCATGGTGGTTGCGGAGATGACATCATGAAAAAACCTTTGATTCGCGTTGTTGCTGCTGTTGTATTCAATCAAGATGGAAGCGTTTTATTGACTTCTCGTCCCCAAGACAAAATTTTTGCTGGCTTTTGGGAGTTTCCAGGCGGAAAAATTGAAACAGGCGAAAGCGATTTAGAAGCTTTGCAACGCGAATTGTATGAAGAAATCAATTTATCCATTCACCACGCAACCACTTGGCTGACACTTTTTACTGTACGCGAAGATGCAGAAATTCTTCTTAAATTTTTTCGTATTCGTGCCCATGAATGGTCTGGAAAATGTATTCCAAAAGAAAATCAGAATTTTGTTTGGGAAAATCCACAAAATATTACCGTATCACCTGTTTTAAACAATAATCTTCCCATTTTGCAAGCATTGGCTTTACCCGAATATCTTTCAGGCTGCCTGAATGGAATTGAAGATTTTGCTTTATCCGATGAACGCTTACATCAAAATCCAAAAGCAGCACAACTGATTGATTATTCAGGACAATCTTTCAGCTTGCATCGCCAACATTTTTGGGCAGTAGTTGCTAAAAAGGAACATTTTTTAGAAGTTGCCGACGCCCAAGCGATTATTTGGACTGGAAGCGAAGAGGATTTAATGACTATTGCACAAAACGGCTTATCTTGCGTGGTTTATGTTGCCAATCCCGATCCTACAAAAATTTCGTGGTTTCAATCTTTGGGGGTACATGGTTTTATTCAATGGCAATCTTCTTTTCAGGCTGCCTAATTTTCAAAGTTGGGCGTAGTCATCTCTACATATGTAAGTAGTCTGAAAAGTTCAATATTGATTGTAAAACAATACTTCACCAATTTATTATCTTCCCAAAATACTTCAATACGCTCAAATCAATTCAAACATAGACATACTCGTTGCCGATGTCGCCGCTGATGCTTCCATTATGGGCAGCATGATGCAGCAAATGCAAAATCAGCATTTAATCTGATTGATGACAACAAAAACCCCTTGTTCAACAAGGGGTTTCAAGAAACTCTATTTAAAAGAAAAATGCCTGACGCCCCAAAGATTTTGCCCCTTGAATCAACATGGGCACTTGGGTTTCAAACAAGGTTTCGCGTGAAAATTCTGTTTCGCTTTGACGAGTAATCAACTGGGCACGCTGTACGGCATCTTCGCCTGAAATCGCCACCAATCGACCACCAATTGAAAGTTTAGAGCATAATTCTTGCGGAATAATATGCACCGCAGCACCAATATAAATGGCTTGATAAGTTTGTTCATCTTTTAAGGCAGCCTGAAAAGCGTCTGCCACTTGATAGTCGATATTTTCAATCGACAAACTTTTTAAAGTTGCAGCTGCACGCGTAGATTGTTGGGCGTCAATGTCGTAAGTAACCACATTTTTTGCCAATTTTGCCATAATGGCTGTGGCATAACCTGCCCCTGTGCCCACTTCCAAAACTTTATCGTTTTCTTGAATATTCAGCGATTGAATCAAACGAGCAACAATTTTGGGTTCTAACATATATGATTGATTAGGCATACGCAAAGCCATATCAGCGTAAGCATAAGGTTTTTGTTCTTCTGATACAAAAAGTTCACGCGGAATAGACTGCAAGACATCTAATAATTTGAAATCCAAAACATCCCAAGGACGAATTTGTTGTTCCACCATGTTAAAACGGGCTTTTTCAAAATCCATAAGTCATTGCTCCAAAAAACGACAAAACATCTCGATTATCCCACAGATACACGACAACTGGCAAAATTATAGATGTAGATTATGATAAAATTCACCTTTCTTTTTGACTTGGAAGAACGATGTTGCAATCTCGCTTTTCTCTTTTGATGGTCTTATTGACGACATTGTCTGCCTGTGCAGGAATGAAATCGCCTCAACAAACGACCGCAACAGATGTTCATCCTGCCACTTCCGCAGAAAATCCTGAAAATTCATCACCCAATATTCAGGTTGCCCAAGCAACAGAAAATACAAAAAATTCATCACCCAATATTCAGGCTGCCCAAGCAACAGAAAATGCAAGACCTGCATCCAATGGGCAAACACCACGCAGAGAATTTCCAGAACAATATCAAGTCAACATTCGAGTCGATACGCACCGTTATGCCACCACAGATTTAACTTTGGCAAACTCTTTACAATCTTTACTGCAAGAACATTTAACTTTGGTCAATAAACGCCGTCTGCCTGATTTGGACGAAGACCAGATGGAATATCTATTACAAGAAACCCATACCGAAGTTGAGCAAATTTTAAATACACAAGGCTTTTTCAAAAATACGGTTGCCATTACGCCCAAAGGGAAAAATTATCAAGTCGATGTCCGCTTGGGTAACGAAGTTAAAGTTTCTTCCGTCAATATCGAATTACGCGGTGATATTGAACAAGATGAACAAATCTCTGATTTTTATGCCGAAGCGTTGCTCGACTGGAATATGCCCTTTGATTCTCGCTTTACGCAATCCGCTTGGAGTACCGCCAAAGCCAAAACTTTGGCACTCATCGCGAAAAGAAAATATCCCAAAGCTAAAATCACACAAAGCAAAGCCTTAATTGATGGCAATGCAGGCACTGCCGACCTCACTTTAATCATCGACAGTCAGCCTGCCGTCGTTTATGGTGCCATGACCGTAGAAGGCACGCAACGCTATCCTGAAAGCGTGATTCGCAATTTATCCATCTTAAAAGAAGGTGATTTTTACGATATTGATAAAATTTCCGAATATCAACAAAGTTTAGAGCAAGACGGGCATTATGGTTCTGTGATGGTACAACCTGATTTTGACCATATGCAAGATAATATTGTCCCTTTAAAAGTAGTAGTCGAAGAAGTTCCACTGAAAAAATTGGATTTAGGGTTAAGTTTCAGTACCGAAGACGGCGTAGGTTTTCGCTTTGGTTATGATTATTACAACTTATTCCACAAAGGTTATACCGCTTCGACCATTTTAGATGTCAATCAATACAAACAGAAATTGGCTTGGGGTTTGAGTCAACCGCGTGATGCCAAAGGCTATTTTCTCACTTCATCGTTAGGCTTGGAGCATAAAAAACTGCAAGGGATTGATTCCACCACCTTTTCATCAGGTTTATGGCGAGCGCGTATTCGCAATAATATTGATGCACGCTTGGGTACGGAATTTTATTATGAAAATGTTGAGTCTGATGATCCCACAGATTCCATCAGCAACAGTTATACCACCTTGCTTACCGCATCTTGGAAACGCAATCATATTGATACCAAAACTCGCCCCATGAATGGCTATTATGTCAATCTGAAAGTAGGAACAACTTTGGGAACTTTATTGTCTTCTGCATCAGCACAGCGAATCACGACCGATGTGGCTTATTTTTACACCCCCCAACAGCGAAAATACGGCACATGGATGGTGCGTGGGGCAACAGGTTATGTTCATACTCGACATAAAGATGTTCCATCTCCCCTACTCTTCCGTTTGGGCGGACCTGATACCGTTCGTGGTTATGCCAATGAAGCCATCGGTGTCAAACAACATAAAAACACCGTTATTCCAGGCAAAGTAATGGCTATGGGCACTTTGGAATATCAATATCCAATTAAAAACGATTTTGCTTTGGCAGTATTCCATGACGCAGGCGATGTCAAAGACCAATACCGTGATTTAAAATTCAAACACGCCACAGGTTTGGGGGTGCGTTGGTTCAGTTCGATTGCACCCTTATCGTTTGATATTGCCTACGGACACGATACTCGCAAAATCGCTTGGTACATCAATTTAGGAACACGATTCTAATGACAACAGAAGCAGAACAAACAACGCAAGATAGCCCCAAAAAACCAGCCCGACGGCGTTGGTGGCGATACGCCTTGTTTACCGTATTGATACTGCTTATCTTATTGGCAGGCACATTCAGTTGGCTTTTGGGCACGCACGCAGGTTTGCGTTTTGCTTTATTCAGGCTGCCTGAAATGGCAGGAACCCAAATCACTGCCCAATCACTTCAAGGAACATTTTGGCGTGGATTTAATGCCAATCGTGTTGTGATTGCCACGCCCGATATGAACATTGATTTAGACCATCTGAACTTTGATTGGCAATCATCAAAACTTTTCAAACGCCATTTGCATATTCAACGCCTTGAATTGGGGGTGATGCATTTACAAAAAACCGCTTCATCATCAGAAAAAGAAACGCCATCCAAACCCGTATCTTTTCCCAAAAGCATTCGTCTGCCCATTAAAGTGAGCATAGACCAATTCATCAGTCGTGGCATCACATGGGGCGAAAAACACGATGTAATTTTATCTGATGCTTTATTATCATTTGCTTACGACCACCAACAACACGCATTAAAAGTTTCACACATCGGAACATCTTGGGGCGAAGCCGCAGGACAACTCACCGTCAAAACCCAAACGCCTTTTCCTGTTGATGGTCATATTGATTTATCAGGTCTCATTGAGCAAGAACTCGTTACAGGCAATACTCATTTTTCAGGCAGCCTGAAAGATTTAAACATTCACAATGAATTATCCAATCGTGCTATGTTGATGTTGGCAGATGTTCACGCCTCGCCATTTGGTGCATCATTGCCAGAAAAACTGCATCAGGTTACTGTTAAAACCCATCATTTCCAACCGCAAATTTTTTGGACAAGTGCCCCTTCTGCCGATTTGTATCTCTATCTTTCCATTGAACCGCAAAATCAACAGGATTTAGGCGGTGTTTTGTTGATGACCAATGAAAAACCATTGCCAGCAGGAAAAGGGATTCCCGTACGCAACTCTTTTGGAACTTGGCGTGTTGATGCTGATAATTTGATTCATATTGAATCATTGCAATCTGAAATGTTGCAAAACGGCTTATTGAATGTTGAAGGTTCTATTGGGGAAAAACTCAATATAGATGCCAATATCGAACATCTTACTTTGGCGGATATCATGGGTGGAAAACCCATTGAGCCTTTATTTGGAAAAATTCATGTCGATGGCAAAACCACAGAACCTGACATCTCATGGGATTTAAAACGCTTGCAACTGCTTGCACAGGGCAAAATCACCATTCGTCCTGACTCAAAAAACAATGGACAAACCATCACCATTCATCAAGCAGATTTTAAAGACAGTACGCAAAACGGATTGATGAAACTTTCAGGCAGCCTGAATACCGCAGGCAAGCGTCCGATTGATTTGGTTTTAGAACATCAAAATTTCAACCCTGCCCTATTAGGAAAAGATTTTCCCACAGGCAGCCTGAATGGCAAAACGACCCTTTCAGGCAACCTGAATCCCATGATTTTTGATGTACAAACCGATTTAAATCAAAGCCAACTTTCAGGACATCCATTTACCTTAAAAAGCCATATCGATTATCGAGACAGCCACATCGCCCCGTCTTTTGTGCGTTTGGATTTAGGCAATAATCAAATTCATGCAGAAGGCACATTTGGTTTGTCCAAAGACCAACTCAATCTCAACATCAACGCACCACAGTTAGCACAATTAGGTTTTGGATTAACAGGGGCATTGTCTGCCAAAGGTTTTATCGCAGGAGAACCGAAAAAAATCCGCATGAATTTAGACGGACAAGCTCAATCTTTGGGTTTTCGAGAACAACTTAATTTACAAGATTTACGCTTTCATGTCGTTACATCACCAGATTTAAAAGCCCCATTAGATGTCGCGATTGACGGCAAAAATCTTCGCGTTGGCACACAAGAAATTGCCCAAATCAATCTGAATGCCAATGGCAGTTTGTCTTCTCATCATGCCCATGCACAGGCTGCTATGAATTTAAGTCAAAAACCATATCAACTGAACATCACTGCCAATGGCGGTTTGAATAATGATTATCAATGGAAAGGCACCATTTCCCAGTTGAATATCAGCGACACGCTCAATGTCGTTTTAGAAAATCCAGTATCTTTGCTGGCAGGGGCAAAGCAAATCAATGTGGGCGATGCCCGTTGGCAGATTTTAGGTGGAAACTTGCATTTAAATCACCTGCAATGGAAAGCAGGTGATGGGATTCATACGCGAGGTGTTGCCAATCATATACAATTAAACGAATTAGAAAAACTTTTCAGTCTGCCTGTACAACAAGATTTAATCCTAAACGCCGATTGGAATATCCAATACAACCACAATCCACAAGGCACCCTGAATATCGTCCGACAATCGGGTGATGTTACTCTAAAAGGCAAAAAACGCCCCATTGGCATTGAAGATTTTCGTTTAAACACCGTTTTATCATCAGGACATATTCGCAATAATCTTATTGCCAAAACGCGTTTTGCCAATGCAGAAGGGGCATTAGACATTGCTCAACGCTATGGTGATTCTTTAATGCACGCACCTCTTTCAGGCAGCCTGAATATTCGTGCAGATGATTTATCACAATTTAAATCGTTTATTCCAATCAATATGCGATTGCGTGGTTCTTTGCTGTCTGATGTCAAAATACATGGAACACTTGCCAGCCCACAACTTTCAGGCAGCCTGAATGGAGAACAACTATCCTATTTAGAAATGGATACAGGGATATTTCTTACAGGAGGCACCCTGCAATCTCGTTTTGATGGGCAAGAATGGAAATTAGACAGCCTTAAATTTACCCATCGTGATGGCGGTTTTTTAGAAAGCAAAGGCATTGTTTCTTTGTTGGGTAAATTGCCATCTGTTGATTTAGGGGTTCATGTCGAACACTATCCTATTCTCCGCCGTCCAGACCGCAGAGTAACCATCAGCGGCGATGCTGATGTACGCTATGCCAATCAATCAGGTTTAGGGCTAAACGGCAACCTGAAACTGGATAAAGCCGAAATGGATTTTCCTAAATCCAATATGCCTAAATTGGACGAAGATGTGGTGATTAAAGATTTACCACAGATTGAAAAAGGGACGCCATTATTGCTTTCGATGAATGTTGATGTCGATTTGAATGATGCTTTCCACTTTTCAGGAAAAGGTTTAGACATCTTAATGGGCGGACAACTCAATCTCACTGCTAAACCGCAAGAAGATTTTAAATTATTGGGCAAGGTAAAAGTATTATCAGGACGATACAAAGCCTTTGGTCAAGATTTAGCCGTTGAGCATGGGCAAGTTACCTTCACAGGACCGCTTGCCAATCCATCATTGAGCATCAAAGCCAAACGCAATATGTCGCCAGTGGGTGCAGGTTTGGAAGTGTCAGGCAATGTGGAACACCCTCATGTTCGTTTGTTTGCAGACAGTCCTATGTCGGATAAAGATAAACTTTCTTGGTTGATTTTAGGGCACGCTGCCACTTCCGCAGATGGACCATCATTAGCCGCTGCCGCCGCTGCAATGGCTGCTGGAACCATCAACGATAAAATTGGTTTGGTAGACGATATTGGCTTGGCAGGCAAAGAAGAAGGCGTACAAGGAGGACAAGTCAATCCAGCAGAGCAAATGGTAGTTGTCGGCAAACATTTGTCAGAAAAAATTTATTTAGGTTATGAATATGGATTAACCTCCACCACTCAAACCGTCAAAATGATTTATCAATTAGGCAAAGCCATTCAGTTAATTGGACGAGTCGGTTCTTACGACAGCGGTGGCGAAGTGCGTTACAGCAAACGCTTTGATTAACAGGCAGCCTGAAACCTTTGCAAAGCTGGAAAATGTGCAATAAATTCAAAGTTTAGATGTAGTAGAGGTAATAAAATACAATCCTGCTTGTTTTGCGGACATTTCCTCAATGATTAGAAAGATGACAATCTCGCTAATGAACATGAAGTCTTTGAATAATTGGATTTAATATTTAACTTCCATTTATTGTTTTTGTACTACCAAAGAACAGGTTCCAATATAAGAGCGATAGACAAACGACCGCACCGAAAAATATATTTTGTGCTTTTTTTATATTGAACATTTCAACACAAACTCTACTTGAATACTGCCCAATTTAGCATGGCGTGGCAGCTTGGGGACTATGCAAATGGGGGAAATATGAATGAAAATGCGTGGGCACAAGTTGCCCACGCTACAAAAAAGTTATTTAAATAAAAGTCGCCCTACGGCAATCAATACACAAGCACCAAATACGGCAACCAAAATCTGTGCGATTAAACTATCGCCTCCAACGCCAATCATCCCCAACAAAAAGGAACCAACCACGCTGCCCAAGATGCCAAAAATAATATTGCGAATCAAGCCGCTTTTGCCACCCATAATCAAGCCAGCCAACCAGCCAGCCACTGCACCAATCGCCAAAGCGATGATAATTGCCATCACATTCATAATGTCATTTCCTTAAAAATAAAGGGGCTGTATTAGATTAGCCCAAAAAATTGTTAAATTCCACACCATTTTCGCAATGTTTTGAGTTGCTGTTTTGGTGTCCCATAGTTAAATCTAAACTCACATTCTTTCAAGAAAAGTGGGAAAGATTTGCGGTCAATG
>JAGCOT010000001.1 GCA_017645365.1 Neisseriaceae bacterium | reverse complement strand
TCATCGTGTTGAAAACATTGAAACCGAAGACGGCAAATCGTTGAATTATAAAGAAGTAAACAACATCATCAATACGCAAAACAGTTTTGCATATGACAGCAATCTTTCAGGCAGCCTGAATGATCAGATGTTGGAATTTAACCAAGCACACGGCATTTTATAGCACTTCCCATGCAGAGCACTTCCCGTGCAGAGATTAAAAAACAAACCGCCTTTGATTGAGGGCGGTTTTTTATACGCTCGAAAAACCCATAGACAGCCCAAACCCCAGCAAAACTGTTATATATGGTAGATTTCTTCGTTGTGCTTTGAGTTGCCATCATTTTGAACTTCATCTAAACTCTGTCAGTTTTGCAAGGGTTTCAGATTCCCACTTTGATAAGATAAAAATGAATAAAAAACTGCTGATTATTTTTTGTATCGTACTGATAATTGCACTTCTGTTGCCATCGAGTAATAAACGGCGTTCTATTTCGGGCTTGCCTGCCCCTGTGCAACAATCTGCATCAGGAAGCGATACGCTGTTGATTAAAGACTATGAAGTAAAATTATCATTTCTTTATTCATACGATATTGAAGCATTGGTGGTTCATAGAAAAAATCACACTGCCAATCATCTGGAAGACAAATTAGCACCTGTGGATTTGGCTTTGGCATGGGGGACGGTGGCACAATACAATAAGGAAATTGATTTTAACTGGTCGCAAAGTGGCAGATGGTATTCTTGGGAAGTGGATTCATTGGATGCACTCAATCCTGTGGGCGGTGTGCAAGGCATCATATCGCAATCCTCCAATAATCATTTAATTTTTTCTAACAAATCCATTGAGAAAAAAGCCAAAAAAATCAAAGCAGGCGACCATATTCGTATTCAAGGTTATTTGGTGAATGTGAATGCAGTCAAAACGGATGGCAGTAAAGGATTTTCTGTCAACAGCAGCATATCACGCGAAGACACAGGGGCTGGGGCTTGTGAAGTGATTTATGTCAAAGATATTCAAAAAATCAGTTAAAGCCATCTTGTTTTATGGATATGTACCATTTCAAAAAAGGTGATTGATGATGAAAAAAACTCGCAAAACCCAATCCACTTCTTTGCGTTTGCAAGACCCTTTTTTAAGTCGTGAAAAAAGCAAATACAAAAATCCCTTACCTTCTCGCGAGTGGATTATTCAAATACTCACACAAAAAGGCGTGCCTGTTTCGGTAAAAGATTTGCAAAAAACGCTTTCCATTCGTCCTGATGAATACGATATTTTTTCTTTTCGTTTGAATGCAATGGTGCGAGATGGGGAAATTCTCATCAATCGCCGTGGGGATGTTTGTATTGCGGATAAAATGGAATTGGTCAAATGCCGTGTGATTGGGCATAAAGACGGTTTTGGTTTTGCAAGTCCCATTGATGATCCCGAAAAAGCCGATTTTGTTTTGCACGAAAAACAAATGCGTTCTTTGATGCATGGCGATTTAATCACTGTCAAACAAACAGGTATAGACCATCGTCAGCGTCCCACTGGGCGTGTGATTGATGTTTTAGAAAGGGCACATCAAACCATTGTGGCGCGTGCTTATTGGGAATTTGGCATGGCGTTGGCATATCCAGAAGATAGACGAATTCCTACTGCCATTTTATTGCCCAATACCGATAAAAAAGCCTTTCAAGATGGGCAAGTGGTTTCGGTTGCCATTGAACATTATCCGACCAACAATCGTCCTGCAACAGGCAAAATCATTGAGATTTTGGGCGATTATGGCGATTCTGGTATGGAAATTGAAATTGCTTTACGCAAACATCAACTGCCGTATCAATTTTCAGAAGCCACGCAAAAGGCATTAAAGCGTATTCCGCAAAGCGTTACTGAAAAAGCCTGCAAAAATCGCGAAGATTTGCGTGATTTGCCTTTGGTAACCATTGATGGCGAAGATTCGCGTGATTTTGACGATGCGGTTTATGTAGAAAAAAAAGGGCGTGCGTATCGCCTGATTGTGGCGATTGCCGATGTTGCCCATTATGTTCAACCGAATACGCCGATTGATAAGGACGCACGCGAACGCGGTACCAGTGTTTATTTTCCACGCCGTGTGATTCCCATGCTCCCTGAAAAACTCTCCAATGGCATTTGTTCTTTAAATCCTAATGAAGACCGTTTGGTGATGGTGTGCGATATAAACATCACCGCCACAGGCAACCTGAAAGATTATCGCTTTTATCCTGCCGTGATGCGTTCGCATGCACGATTGACTTACAACGAAGTATGGGCACTTTTGCAATCAAAAGAAAAACATCATTTACGCAAAGAATTAGAACGACTGTATCAACTGTTTCAAATTTTGCAGAAAAAACGCCAAGAACGCGGAGCGATGGATTTTGATTCGCAAGAAACGCAAATGATTTTTGATGAAAACGGCAAAATCAAAAGCATACAACCGCGTATTCGCAATGATGCACATCGTTTGATTGAAGAATGTATGCTTGCTGCCAATGTGTGTGCTGCTGATTTTTTGCAAAAAAATCAACATCCTGCCTTATACCGCGTGCATACGCCGCCTACTGAAAGCAAATTAAAACTATTGCGAGACCAACTGCGTCTCTTGGGTTTGACTTTGGAAGGACAAGAAAAACCCACGCCACAAGATTTTATGCGATTGAGTGAAACCATTAACGAACGCCCTGATGCTGCCAATATTCGTTTGATGTTACTTAAATCCATGCAACAAGCGGTTTATCAGCCTGAAAACGAAGGTCATTTTGGTTTAGCGTATGAAGCCTACACACACTTTACTTCTCCCATTCGCCGTTATCCTGATTTAACGGTTCATCGTGCGATTAAAGCGATTTTGCATCAACAAATTTATCAAGAATCATGGCAGGCATTGGGCGACCACTGCTCACGCACCGAAAGGCGTGCAGACGATGCTTCGTTAGAAGTCGTCCGTTGGCTGAAAACCTATTATATGCGAGATAAAATCGGTTCTATTTTTTCAGGTCGCGTCAGTGGAATTTCTGCATTTGGGGTTTTTGTAACATTAGACGAAATTTATGTCGATGGCATGATTCATGTCAGCGATTTGGGCAAGGATTATTTTAACTATCGACCAGAAATCATGGCAATGGAAGGAGAACGCACGCATCGGCGTTATGGTTTAGGCGATCCTGTGATCGTAAAAGTCGCCCAAGCGGATTTAGATACTTGCCGCATCGACTTGGTTTTGGTCGAAACAGAAAAACCATCAACCACAAAAACGCCCAAAAGAAGCGTTAAAAAAGTTCGGAAATCCAAACCACAGGCAACCTGAAATATCAAACAATTTCCCTGCATGGGAAATGCTTTCAGCCTGCCTTTTGAAATGGAACAGGCAACCTGAAATATCAAACAGTTTCTCTG
Organism: Neisseriaceae bacterium; assembly: GCA_017645365.1. Lineage (GTDB taxonomy): Bacteria > Pseudomonadota > Gammaproteobacteria > Burkholderiales > Neisseriaceae > RGIG9985. The sequence goes on along the minus strand of JAGCOT010000001.1, from coordinate 3,671 downwards.
TATGGGAAATGCTTTCAGCCTGCCTTTTGAAATAAAACAGGCAAGCTGAAACTTCTGAAAACTTTTAACTACGCATTTTTCAAACTCTGCATATCAATCACAAAGCGATATTTCACATCGGATTTCAACATTCGTTCATACGCTTCGTTGATATACTGCATATCAATCATTTCCACATCAGGCACGATATTGTGTTTGCCACAGAAATCTAACATTTCCTGCGTTTCCGCAATACCGCCAATGCACGAGCCTGCAATCGACCGCCGTCCCAAGAACATAGGAGCGGTATTGGCTTCCACTACTCCGCCGAATAAGCCCACCAGCACAATCGTGCCGTCCAATGTTAGCGTAGGAATATACAGACGCAAATCGTGTGCGTATGGTACGGTGTCAATAATGACTTCAAACTGATTTTTCGCCGCTTGCATTTGAGCCTCATCGGTGGATAACACAATGTGATGCACGCCTAATTTTTTGGCATCGTCAAATTTATGTGGCGAACGCGTAAATAACGAAACTTCCGCCCCCATCGCCACCGCAAATTTGATCGCCATATGACCCAAGCCGCCCAAGCCAATCACAGCCACTTTCATACCTTTGCCCACTTTCCAATGACGCAAGGGCGAATAAGTGGTAATGCCCGCACATAAAAGCGGTGCTACGGCTTTTATATCCAAATTTTCAGGCACTTTGCACGCAAATGCGTCTTTGACTACATAACGCGTGCTGTATCCGCCATAAGTGGGCTCGCCTGCACCGTATTTGTGTGTATCGTTGTAAGTTTGCGTGTTGCCGTTTTCGCAATAATTTTCTAAATCGTGCTGGCAGGGTTCGCAATGACCGCAAGAATCAACCATACAGCCAATTCCAGCCAAATCGCCTACTTTGAATTTGCTGACATTTTTGCCTACTTTCACCACGCGTCCGACAATTTCGTGTCCTGGCACCATAGGATAGGTAGAAAAATGCCAGTCATTGCGTGCTTGGTGCAAATCGCTGTGGCACACGCCGCAATATAAAATGTCGATTTCAATATCATTGTCGCCACAATCTCGGCGTTCAAAATCAAATGCTCCCAAAGGTTTGTCAGGTGCAAAAGCGGCATAGCCTTTAACTTGAATGGTCATGGTGCGTCTCCATTATTGGTTGAATAATGGGGCGATTATAGAAAGAATCTTGTTTTGTGCAAATGAATAGCACTTATCTTTATTTGATATCAATTTTCAGGCAACCTGAAATATCAAACAGTTTCCCTGCATGGGAAATGCTTTCAGCCTGCCTTGTTTCATCTCACAAAAAAAACGGCGGAATATCCGCCGTTTTGTGTGCCAGTTTCTTAACTGCTGATTGACTAAATAATGAATGTTCCCACACGAAACACGCTGTCATCCAAAAGCGGATTACCTGTAAATTTAGCAAATAACACAGCATTGTCGTAACTGCCAGTGCCAGTGCAATCGTAAGCAAGTTCACCGGTCTCTTGGTTGTAAAGCATATACGAACCCAAAAGTTTTGGTCGGAATGTTCTACCAGTATCCGTATAAGTAATGTCCTCATCCGCAATACCTTCGCGAATTCTGCCATCCACAATATCGGTAAAGACTGTTTCTGGCAAGTAGAGCTCATCGTATGCAGGATTGAAATTTTGAATGGTTACCACCGAACCATCCAATGGGCTTTCGAACTGGATCCAATTATCCAAGAAACTGGTGGCTTTGCCCGAATTATCATTAATAGCCAGAACAGAGCCTGAATTGGGGTTCAAAATAAAGGTGTCATTGCCACCACTGGTGTAGAAGCGTCCGCCAGCAATTGTGCCTTGCGGTGCGATAAGGACATTATCCGCTTCATTGCCTGTAAGGATCGCATGACTCTCCCCAAACCAATAGTATACGCCATCATCGCCTTTGATAAAGTTTGTATCAAATTCATCTTTACACAGAGCAAGATCGGCATTCAGTGTATATGTCGCCCTATAATCCTCTTTGTGCACCGCAGTTGCATTGGTGCCCAATTGGGACAAATCAATATTGGCAGCCCCAGCATCAGGCAGCAAGGTAAACCACATCATGTTCGCAATATTGATGCCCAAACCATTGCCAGAGGCATCTTGCAATTCATCTGGTTTATATTCATAGGTGAAACTGTCATGAAGATACAATTCATTAAAATGAATATTACTTTTGGTAACATTACCCGAATAGTGCATTTCTGTTTCGCGAATATCTATCCCTACAATAGAACCATCTTTCAATTCAGCGACTGTTCGGTTTGATTTCATAAAATGATAAAAAACACCAGAAGTTTCTGGATTAGATGGATCAAATGGCTTATAGCTGTTCGATTTTTGTCCATCGAATTTTGCATTGCCGCCCAAACTAACATCAGAAACATCTTCCCAAGCACTGTTTTCATTAGAATAGCTAATGGTATTGATATTGGCTGTTGCTGTTGGGTCAATTTCGATGTAATTGCCAGAAGTTGCCCCTGTTTTGTCAGTAGTTGCACTAACATAAATGAATTCATTGAGTGGTGCATAAGAGAGATATGTCTCTGACGGTGAGAAATCGGGAGTGAATGTAAATGAGAATTTCCCATTTTTCACTGCCACTTCCATTTCGGGTTCAGGATATTTCGCGTATGAGAAACCATTATTTTGAGCTGCGACATAATCGCCACCTTTACTTCCTGTTGCCATGTTTCGAGAAAACCACACTTTAACTGACGATACATTTTCGGAACTTTCCACCGTGCCATTAACGGTGATTTCCCCTGTTTGCAGCAAATCGTCTTTGTAAACAGGACTATCCCCAACATCAAGATAACCATTCTTGTTTAATTGAGGAATTTCTAATTTCACCACAGGCAAAATTTGGTTGGAATGGGTAGAAGAACCGCCGCCGCTTTGGGCTGGAATGCTTACGGTTTCATTGTCGCTATCGGTATTGCCTGCGTTGTCGGTGATTTTTGCCGTAACTTTTAAGTTTTGCGGATTGTTGGTTTGGGCAATGGCTTTGCTTACGGTGAATTGTCCATCGTTGCCAACGGTGGCATCTACGGTTTGATCACCAATAGTAACTTTAACTTTCGCCCCTTTTTCGCCGTGTCCTTTCACGGTTACTTTGCCATCAGCGTAAGTGGTGGAGTCGATTTCTACATCGGTTTTGGCATCAAAATTGTTGATGGTAACGGTATTCGATTTGCGATCGCCTTGACGCACCACAATTTGGAAATTTTCAGGTTCCAGCGTTTTTTGATCCTCTCCAAACAGATCTTTAACAGGTTCTGGAACTTTTTGGCTGTATGTGCCATCGGCGTTTTTCTTAAAGTCATCATCGCCTGCTTTAACACCACTATCTCTAACCCAAGTTTTGCCACCATCTACGGAATATTCAAACGCACCCAACTGGATATTTTCAAGACTCATCTTGCCGTTGCTGTACGACAATTTGATGTCAGGTAATTTGACTGTGTCGTCAGAAGTATCATTGCTTACATTGATTTTTACGGTTTCGGAATCTTCTAAACCCTTGCCGTCTTTGGCGGTGATTTTAACCGTTACCGTTTTTTCTTTTTCAAAATCCAAAGCAACACCAGATTTCAGTTTCAGGTTGCCTGAAACCACTTCGAAGCGGTCATCGCTCACGGCATAAGCAATTTTATCGCCGTCT
>JAGCOT010000020.1 GCA_017645365.1 Neisseriaceae bacterium | reverse complement strand
TCTGTTTTCCATTCTTTTTGGTGCGTTTAGAGCCGCAAAAAAAGCATTTTTTGTGTTCAAAGTATTTGACCTTCCTAAAAAGCAATAATGATAAGGTGTTCAGCGTTTTTTAGCACCTTTTTTGTTACTTATGCCGAAAAATATATTCTTTGGGTGCATCCAATACAAAAGGAAGAAAATCTCTTAATGCCGCCAAATCTAAAAACTGGAAAAATTGCGTAATGATGGTAAACGCGTCTAACAAGATAACGCCAATATACAAAACAACGCCCACAATACGAATCCATCTGTTATGAAATGCCAATAACAAACAAGGGAAAATATAGTCGATATTGATTAACGGACGAGCAGCAGAAAGAAAAAAGCAGACCACTAAAAAAACGATGTTCGGCAATAAAAAAGACAGGACAAATCGTCCAAGTGCCTTTTTGTCGCATTGAGGTAGTTGAAAATCTTTTTTGAGAATATTTTCACTCATTTTTTATTCCTAATATTTTGTTTCAGGCTGCCTGAATTTAAGCCGTCATTGCGAAGTTTGCGTTAGCAAAGCAATCACCTAATTACGGAGAACGAATTGAACCGTTTCAGGCTGCCTTAAAAACTGAAAGATTCACACGCAGTGGTAAGGAGATTGCCACGCGTGCTACGCACGCTTGCAATGACAGTCGATTTTTTGCACGCAATGACGGTATTGCCCTACGCATAGTGATCGCCCCACGCGTAGTGGTTTCAGGGTGCCTGAAACAAGGTTTGGCATGATTTTACCATTGATTTTCAGAGCAAACCGTAGGCAAGAATGCCATCGTTGAAACTTGTATTCCTAAATCAAATCTTCGGGGGCAATGATTCGATATTCGCCCAAAGCCAGTTGATGATCCAATAAATTGATTTTGCCAATTTGTACGCGGACTAACCGCAGGCATGGAAAACCTACCGCCGCACACATTCTTCTGACTTGCCTGTTTTTGCCCTCATGTATGGTGATTGCTAACCAAGAATCAGGAATGTTTTTTCTGTATCGAATGGGCGGATTTCTTGCCCACAAAACCTTTTCAGGCTGCCTGTCTAATAATTGAACTGTTGCTGGCAGAGTGCGAAAGTCTTTTAATTGGACGCCTTGTTGCAAGTTTTGTATGGCTTTTTCATCTGGAATACCTTCAACTTGCACCCAATAGGTTTTGGGCAAATGATGCTTGGGCGAAGTAATGCGAGATTGCAGTTTGCCGTCATCGGTGAGTAACAATAAACCCTCGCTATCCGTATCCAATCGCCCTGCTGGATAAACTTTGGGATAGGGAATATAGTTTTTGAGTGTGGGGTGTTTATCATCTGGCGAAAACTGACAAATCACACCATACGGCTTGTTGAATACAATAAGCATCTTCAATGATTCTCAAAATGATAGGCAGGCTGAAAAATGGATATCAATAATTTCATTGGAATTTGCCATAACTGTTGTTTTTCAGGCTGCCTTTGATTGGATGAAAAACTACGGTTTTGTTTGTTGTGGCGAGTGGTTTAATAAAGAGTGATTCAACCAAACCGCAAAATCTTCAAAATCATCAAAAACAGCCAATGATGGAACGCTTTCTAATTGTTGACGCGTATGAGCCCCATTGGCAATGCCTACTGCATACGCCCCAGCGTTGTGGGCGGTGAGTAAATCGTGCACCGTATCACCAATCATTAAGGCTTGATTAGGATAAACGCCAAAATCATCGCATAAAGATAAAATCATATCTGGTGCAGGTTTGGAGGCACATTCGTCTACCGTGCGAGTGGCGGTAAAAAAACTTCTTGTATGCGTGTCGTCCAAAGCCCTTTCTAATCCACGCCGACTTTTCCCCGTTGCCACACCTAAAATATAAGTATTCTGCCAGTTTTGTAAATGGGCATACACGCCTTCATACAATTTCACAGGTTGATCGGCTTGAAAATATCGCTGACGATAAAGCAAAATCAATTTTTCTTGCTGGGCTTGGGACAAATTCGGATTGAGTGCCAACATAGCATTTTCTAAACTCAAACCAATAATCTGCCGAGCTTCTTCGGCAGAGGGAATGGATAAATCCGCATTCGCAAAGGCAAACTGAACCGCATCCACAATCCACGCCGTAGAATCCGCCAAAGTACCGTCCCAATCAAAAATAAGCGTCTTGATGTCTGTTTGAATACTCATAAAATAATTTTCAATTTAAATGTCAAAATCTTTTACAAGCGAAGCCTTGTAAAAAAGTCGTGGCAAAATTTTACCAAAGGGAAAAGTTTTCAGGTTGCCTATTGAATATCAAAACAGGCAGGCTGAAAGCGATTACAAAATTTCTGCAATCCTTTCAGGCTGCCTGTTTATAGCATGGGAAATGCTACCCCTGCATGGGAAATGCTTTCAGGTTGCCTGTTTATGAAGCCAGTTTTTAGGTAATGGGCAAAGTACCTTTGGCATTCATCATCAAATCCACCACTTCTGGGGCGGTGATGATGGGATAACGGCTGTCCATTTGTTCAGCATTAAAGCCATTATGCACCATACAAGCCTTGCATATTGCCACTTGACCGCCCAATTTCAGAAAATCTGCCAATAAATCTTTAACAGGACGGAAAGGAGCACCAATATCCATGCCTTCCACAGCGTTTGGTTTGCCCAATTCCACGCCTTCTACCATCAAAATCACAGTCGCAGAGTGCCCTTTTTCTAACGCCGCCAATGCCATCGTAAAAGCAACAGTAACTTTGGCAGGATTACTGTGCCCATCAAATACAGTAGCAACAAAATCAGTTGTTTGCATTGAATCCTCCTTAAAATCATTTTAAACAAATTGCTTTGGCATTATAACTCACTAATTTAGATACTTCTAAAATAATCAGATAAAAAGCAATTCGCTTATAATAAGACTGTTGCAGCAATCATGATTTGCCTTATGAAATATTTGCGTATGCCCGAATGGATTGCCCTCATCTTGGGCGGTTTGACTTATTTTTCCTTTGCCCCTTACCGCTATTTTTGGCTGATGCCACTTTTGTTTGCAGGTTTGATTTATCTGATGATTCGCCACGAACATAAAGCGGTGCGATTGGCTTATTGCTGGGGATTTTCCGCCTATTTAATCCATAATTATTGGGTGTATATTTCTTTACACGATGTCGGCGGATTGCCCACAGTGGTCGCCATGCCGATGACCGCCTTATTTCCACTGTATTTAGCGTTATATCCTGCTTTATCTGCATGGATAACACGCCGTATGCACACCTTTTCTACATCCGTTCGCTATGGTTTGATTTTTCCATTGGCTTGGACATTCAGCGAATACCTTCGCCATTGGGCTTTAACAGGCTTTGGTTGGGGAGCGTTGGGGTATTCGCAAATGGTAACATCACCTTTATCAGGCTTAACGCCTGTGGGTGGCATCTTTTTGGTTACATTGGCAACGGCATTTTGTGGGGCGTGGCTGGCAATGTTGTTGCTGCCACAAACTTGGAAAATCCGCCCTACTTGGGCTTTGGGCATATTGCTGTTGTGTGTGCTTTCAGGCAGCCTGAAAAATATTTCTTGGACAAAAGACGATGGCAGTTTAACGCGAGTGGCATTGGTGCAAGGCAATGTCGCACAAACCCTTAAATTTGACCCTGACTATATTCAGCAAAACATTCAATCGTATTACGATGAAATCCGCCAAATTCACGATGCGGATATTGTCATATTGCCAGAAAGTGCCATTCCCGTTTTGCGAGAATCACTGCCAGTAGAAATTTTGCATAACTTTGCAGAAGTGGCGAAGAAAAATCAGTTTTCTTTGGCAGTAGGCATGATTCAATTAACACCAGAAAGAAACGGCTATCAAAATGTTGTCTTTCATATGACAGAAGAAGCTTTCAGGCAGCCTGAAAACCATTATTACGCCAAAAACCATTTGGTGCCATTTGGCGAATTTAGACCATTGCCAGCCATCACCGCTTGGATTTATCAACTGATGAATATGCCGTTAAGCGATTTTTCCAGTGGCGGAAAAGGGCAAATGCCACTTCATTTAGGCAATCAAAAAGTAGCGTTTAATATTTGCTATGAAGACAGTTTTGGAGATGAATTGATTGCATCTGCCAAACAATCCACCATGATGGCGAATGTCAGCAATATGGGCTGGTTTGGACGGTCGAATGCAATGAATTTACAACTGCAACACGCACAAGCAAGGGCGTTAGAAAATGGACGCTATTTAGTGCGTGCCACCAACAACGGCATGACGGCGGTAGTCAATCCACAAGGGAAAATCACCGCACTGATTCCACGCGATACCAAACAAATTCTTAAAGCACCCATAAAAGGATTTCAAGGCGAAACGCCGTATATGAAAATGGGCGGAAGTTTACCGCTGATTTTGGGCATCGGATGGTTGTTGGTAGTGTTAGGATTTTGGAATTTCAAACGAAAAACCACGCATAAGCGTGGTTAAAAAAGATTTCAGGTTGCCTGACTGAATCAAAAAATACTTTCAGGCTGCCTGTTAATTAAATTTCCCCGCACGGGAAGTGCCTTATTCCACTCCATATTGCTGGCGATAGGCTTCAACCGCAGGCAAAAACTCTTGCCATCTAACATCTTCTTTTAATAACGCCAATAAATCATTCAAAGAAGCAATCGCAATCACAGGAATTTGATATTGCTGTGCCACCTCTTGCACCGCAGACAGGCAGCCTGAACCTTTTTCCATGCGGTCTAATGCAATCGCAACGCCACAAGGTTGAGCCCCTGCATGACGAATCAATTCCACCGATTCTCGTACCGAAGTGCCAGCGGAAATCACATCATCGATAATCAAGACCTTGCCTTGCAAAGGAGCACCCACAATCGTGCCACCCTCACCATGGTCTTTGGCTTCTTTGCGATTGTACGCAAAGGGAACATTTTTCTGATGCTCTTGCGATAACATCATCGCCGTGGCGGCGGATAAAACAATACCCTTGTAAGCAGGACCAAACAGCATATCAAACGACAAACCGCTTTCGGCAATGGATTGGGCATAAAATTTTGCCAACTGCAAAACCGAAGCACCATCGTTGAATAAACCCGCATTGAAAAAATAAGGAGATAAACGCCCTGCTTTGGTGGTAAAAGAACCAAAACGCAATACTTGCTTTTGAAGAGCAAAATGCAAAAAATCTTGACGGAAATCAGACATAATCAACTTTGAAATAAGGAATTCCCCGCAGGTGGCGTAAGTGGCGATATTCGCTTGAACCTTGTTGAAAAGGTGGGCAAACTGAAAATTGATTTCGGGTTCACTAACAATAAAGAAGCGATCACGCCCATCAATTTATATTATCGCCCAAAGCGAACTTTATTGGTTCAAAGGAATGGGTGCCACTTAATCGACTCACCGCAGGGAAAAAAGGTTAACTGTTAAAAAGGTTACTGCAATCATTCTTCCCTGTCAAATCAGTTATTTTCAGGGGCTTGGACTTGTTGCTGGCAGATTTGAATCATGTGATCCAAAAAATTTTCCGCTTCATCGCAGTCAAAACGGTTGCGACCTTGATCACGCAGAAAATCATGCACCAAATTCAACGCCGCAAAAATAATGACGGTTTCGCTTTCCATCACCGTATTTTGAGCACGCACCGTTTCAATTTTACTGTTCAGCATACGCACGGCTTCACGCAAAATATCGGTTTCTTCCTCTGGGGCAGATAAGGCAATTTTGCGTCCCATCACTTCAATATTCAATGTATTCATGATTGACAACCCCTTGTTTTAAACATTATTGGGCAAGTGTTTCAAGACTTCACGCAGTTGCACTGCCGTTTGATTAAGCGTTTGTTGCAGATTATGACAATACGCATTCATTTTAGAAACTTCGCTTTCATGCTGTTGTTTCAGGCTGCCATATTGTGTAGTTAATTCTTTACAACGGGTTTTGAGCATTTCATTTTCGCTTTGCAGATGTTCTGTTTTAGCGTTTAACTGCACCAGCAATTCGCTTAAAGTATGAATTTTTTCATTCAGATAATGCATAAAAAACCTCCTGTATCATAATGAACAATGCCCCATATCTTTCAGGGTGCTTCAAATAAAGAGTGTATTTTATCAACTTCCTGAACAATGGTTTGTGCCATTTTTAATCGCTCTGGCGTCCCCACATCTAACCATAAAGAGTCTGTTAAAGTGGCGGTAATGGTATTTTGTTCTGCACCTTGTCGCAGCAAAGGGGCTAATGGTTTTTTTTCATTTGCTGATACTTCTTCAAAAAAAATCGGATGGTAAACCGCAACACCACTAAATGTATAACAAGGTGATTGTTGCGTTAAGCAACCTTGTATATCTATACCAAAATCACCTTGCGGATGATGCGGTGGATTAGGAACTAACCACAAATGGGCTTTCAGGCTGCCTGTTTTCAGGGTGCTTGCAATCAATAAGGCAGCCTGAAAATCAATATTGGTCAAAATATCGCCATTGACTACCAAAAATGGCTCATCGCCCAACAAAGGCAAGGCAGTGGCAATACCGCCTGCGGTTTCCAAACCTTGCTCACCTTCGTCAGAATAGGCAATCGACACACCATACCGCGACCCATCGTCCAAAAAATCTTGAATTTGCTTACCCAAATAGGCACAGTTAATCACAATTTCATAAAAACCTTTCGCTTGCAAACGGCGAATATGGCGTTCGATTAAAGTTTCCGAACCCAATGACAATAAGGGTTTTGGCGTTTTATCCGTCAATGGACGCATACGCTCACCACGCCCTGCCGCCAAAATCATTGCTTTCACTTTATTCTCCCTATGCCATACTGATGCCTGATACTTCGCGTGCCATTTGTGCGGCGGCATTGTCTGTCATGCCACCAACAAAATCCAAAACTTTCATATAAGCCGTATACAGCGTGTCGGTTTCATCAATCGAATGATTGTCTTGCAGCAAAATTAATGCCAATTTTTGTCGTATATTCAACGATTTTCCTTTTTTATAAGCAAAAACCGTAGGAATCAATAAGGATAAAATCGAACCCAAGCAAGGAAAAGCGGCAATTTCAGTCATCACCTTACTTTTGTGATTGAACACTTTTTCGCTGGCAATCTGTTTGGCATTATTCAAAGCATCAGAAACCCTACTATCGCAAACACTGATTAAATCTTTGGCAGGAAATGTCCCTGACATTAAATCTCGATGATATTTCATAAAAGTATTGGCAACACTTTGCGTTGCCGCACCAATCGCTAAACCACGCATTTTCGCCCCGCGTTGTCGCGGAGAAGAAAGCCAAGTTTCACTAATTTCGGCAATGGGCGACAATACTGCTTCCAATTCTTTTTCATCAAGCATGCCAATTTCAACCGCATCTTCCAAATCCAACAAGGCGTAACAAATGTCGTCCGCCGCTTCCATCAAATACGATAAAGGGTGTCGCAACCATTCATTATCATCAATTTCAGGTAGCCCCAATTCTTCTGCAATGCGACGAATAAAAGGCAATTCTGTTTGATAAATATTAAATTTGTGCTTACCGTATTTTGAATGACTACTCGTCCAAGGATATTTAATCAATGTGGCAATGCTTGCCGCTGTAAGTCTCATGCCCCCTTGATTGCGGTACATTTCTAAATTCGCCACAATCCGCAAACTGTGAGCATTCCCCTCATAAGTTTGCACATCACAAATTTCCGCATCAGTCAGCCCAGACAATAAATATTGGTTTTCAGGCTGCCTGAAAAAATCACGAATCGCATCTTCACCGATATGCCCAAATGGCGGATTGCCCATATCATGTGCCAAACAGGCAACCTGAACAATCGCTCCAATATCAGCAGGAGAATAAGGCGATGGCAAACGATTGTCCTTTTGCAACATCACGCCCACATGATTGCCAATACTGCGACCCACACTTGCCACTTCCACACTATGCGTCAAACGATTGTGCGTTAAATCATGTCGTGCAAAAGAATGGACTTGCGTTTTTCGCCCCAAACGCCGAAAACTGCCACTAAAAACCACACGGTCATAATCAATATGAAAATCCGTACGCAAAACATCTTGCCCCTCTTGCGAAGAAGGCGATGTATTGGGCACAATCTCGCCTGAATCAAGAATTTCAAAGCGTTGCGTAGAAAGTAGTTTTTCCCAACTCATGGGAAGAAGATCATGATTTACCATTTTTAAAATCTGTTAACAATCGTTTTATTGAGTTGTTTCCCAAAAACAAGCCGAAGAGCATATGAATCATCTTGATCATTCAACGGCAATCCGAAAAAACCATAAATAAAGCCCGTGTAAAACACGAGCTTTATTAAGGTTAACATACAAAATCAATCAAGTTGGAAGCGTGATACAGTTGGAATTTCAAAATCATCCAACACTGCTTGATTGCGGAAATCTTTGGCAGTTAAAGAAGCATTGCGACGACGGCGACCTGATTGAACAATGTGATCCATATTGAATGGGCCTTCATTATCCGTCCCTGTGCGTTCCACAACACGCAATGGCGATTCTTCTTGTGCTGCTTTTTTCAAGCCTGTGGCAATTAAGGTTACACGCAATTCGTCTGCACCCATTTCTGGGTCTTCGGAAGCACCCGTTTTCACCTCTGCATTGGCATCGGCATATTGATTGACGATTTGCAAAATCTCATTGTATTCAGACATTTTCAAACCGCCTTTAACCGTAGTTACATTGACCAAAATGCCATAGGCACCATCTAAACTAACATCGTCCAACAATGGGCTGGCAATCGCTTGCTCTGTTGCCAAGCGTGCACGATCTTCGCCTGCGGCTTGTGCCGTACCCATCATCGCAACACCAGCATTGCTCATCACATTGGTAACATCGGCAAAGTCCAAATTAGGCGTGCCAGGACGCGTAATCATGTCAGAAATTCCTGCTACGGCTTCGTACAAAACATTGTCCGCCGCTTTAAATGCGTCTTGCATGGAAATATCTTCGTCCAATTCAGACAATAATTTATCGTTTGGAATCACAATCAAGGAATCCACTCGATCTTTCAAAACTTCCAAACCTTCTGTCGCAACTTTGTTGCGGCGAGCACCTTCATAGGAAAATGGACGCGTTACTACGGCAACGGTAAGAATGCCTAACTCGCGTGCGATTTCTGCAATCACAGGAGCAGCACCCGTACCCGTACCACCACCAACACCAGTGGTGATGAACAGCATATCTGTCCCTGCTAATGCTTCGGAAATATCGCGGCGAGATTCTTCTGCGGCTTTTTTACCAACTTCTGGATTCGCCCCTGCTCCCAAACCTTTGGTGAGATCTTTGCCTAATTGAATTTTTTTGCTGGCATGACTGTTGTTGAGCGATTGTGCGTCTGTATTCGCACTGATAAATTGAACACCTGGCAACGAACTGACAATCATATTATTGATTGCATTACAACCGCCACCTCCGACACCGATAACTTTGATAACCGCTTGTTGAGAATCTTGTTGATGAACTGGGTTATAAACCAATTCTGCCATGTGTCTGCTCCTGTACAAATTGTGGCACTAAACTAAAAACTTTCCAATTATACAAATAAAACGCTATTCAATATAGGTTTTTTACAACTTACAACCCTTTCAGGCTACCTGAAAATCATTAAATTTGATGTTTTTTAACATCTTGTTTTTCAAATAAGTAGTTGATTTACATATATTTTCTAAACCAATCCGCCATTTTTTCAAGCCATGGTGTATTGGTTTTTTCGTAAGTAACATACAAATGCTTATCGTATGCTTGACGCAACAATCCTAATACTGTTGCATATTTTGGATTGCGAATTTCAAAAAATCCTGTTACATCTGGAACACCAATGCGAACAGGTAAATTAAAAACATCTTCTGCCAATTCCACAATGCCTGACAACAAGGATGTACCACCTGTTAAGATGATGCCTGATGCTAATTGTTCTTCTGGAAAACCTGCATCGCTTAATTCGTTAATCACAATGCAGAATAACTCCTCCGCACGCGGACCAATCACCGCTGCTAAATTGCGTCTGGAAATTTGCCGTGAAGGACGATCGCCCACGCTGGGGACTTCAATCATTTCGTCTAAATCTTCGTCATGAATAGCGTCAATCGCAATGCCGTGATTGATTTTGATGTATTCTGCTGATGCATGCGGCGTGCGAAGTGCTTGTGCTAAATCTTTGGTAATCAAATCGCCTGCCACTGGAATGACGGCCGTGTGCCGCACCGCACCACCTGTAAAAACTGTGATGTCGGTAGTACCGCTACCAATATCCAAACAGCATACGCCTAATTCTTTGTCGTCATCAGTTAACACGGCCTCTGCACTTGCCAAAGGTTGCAAAACAATATCATCAACTGCCAAACCAACTCGATGCACGCATTTTTCTATATTTTGAATCGAACTGCTTGCCCCTGTAACAATATGCACGCGTGTATCCAAACGCGTGCCAGACATCCCTTTGGGATCACGAACGCCTTGCTGATTGTCGATGATGTATTCTTGCACTGCACAATGCAAAATGGTGTGATCAGGAGGAACACTTACGGCACGAGCGGTTTCAATGGCACGGTCGATATCTGCTTGTGAAACTTCACCTTCTTTGATTTTGACCACACCTTGATTATTCAGGCTGCCTAAATGACTTCCTGTGATGCCGAGAGTAACGCTATGAACAGAACAATCCGCCATCAACTCTGCTTCGTCTACCGCTTGCTTAATGGCTTGGGAGGTAACATCAATATTGGTAATCATGCCATTTCGCATACCGCGTGAAGGGGCTTCGCCTTTTCCAATGACATTTAACTCACCGTCATCTGTTATTTCTCCAATTAACGCAACGATTTTAGATGTACCAATATCCAATGCACACAAATGTTGATTTCTGCTATCTCGCATGGCGACGATTTTCCTGTTGATTATGAATGGTTACAAAAATAAAAATTATATCAATATTTTATGAATGATTTTTGCTTGTGTTTTTACGCTCTTGGGCTTGTGTATTGGATTCTTTTCTTTTGATTGCAAATCCTTTTCGGTAACACATATTCACATAATGCAAATGATTTTGCTGTGGTTTTAAAACACGATCCCAATAACGCACAAACCGTTCAGTTCGTTCAATATTGTTTTTTCGCCCTAATTTTAGCGTAAATTGATGATCTAATTCTACCTGCAAAGCACTGCGTTCTGAATAATCCAAATGTGTAATCTCTAAACCTTTGCTTTTCAGTAGAGGGGCAATGTTCTGGTAAAGTTCCAAAACCACTGTTTCAGTACCTTCTGGGGCAGAAAAATGGGGCAGTGTATCGTCTACTTTTTCATAAAAAAGCGTGCCATCTTCGTCCAATAAAGCATTTTTATTCCAGCGTGCCACAGGATGCCTTTCGTGGATTTGAATTTGCACCGTATCCGGCCAAATGCGGCGAATATGAGCTTCGCGAACCCAACGAATTTGCTCAAAACGCGTTTGAATTTGATTCAAATTCAACTGAAAAATATTGCCATGCACCAATTCTGATTGTGCTTGCAATAAATCTTCTTGCTTAACATGACGCAAGGGAGTGTCATTAGGCGTGATAAATCGAGCGTGTCGCACAGGGAATAAATCGGAACGAATCAACCAAACCGCTCCTGCCATCAACAACAAGATGCAGCCTAATAAAATCAGCCAACTAATGGGTGAAGCACCGCTTTTGGTTTCAGAACGCATAGGACAAAATTTCCACACATAATGAAGGGAAATCAATGCCTTCTTGGCGTGCTGCTTTGGGGACCAGACTATGACTGGTCATACCTGGCACAGTATTGATTTCCAAAAGATAAAAACGCCCATCTTGACCTCGCAGAAAATCTACGCGTCCCCAACCTTTGCAACCTAATGCGTGAAATGCTTGCAACGCCAGTTGCTGCATCTGCTTTTCCTCTTCGGCAGTTAAATCGGATGGACATTGATATTCAGTATCATCGCGTTTGTATTTGGCTTCAAAATCATAAAATTTCCCTTTGGGAATGATTTTAATGACCGGCAAAGCACGGTCGCCCAAAATACTGCACGCATATTCACCGCCTGTAATGGCTTTTTCCGCCAAAGGAACGCCTTGAAAATTTTTCAGTTGTGCGTAAATTTCTGGCAATTTCCCTGCTTCTTCAATCATAAAAACACCAAAACTACTGCCTTCGCACGCAGGTTTAGCAAATAGGGGCAAACCTAATTGCTGTTCAATCGCAGCAAAATCGCTGTTGTCATTCATAACGACATACGGAACATTCGGCAAACCAAAACCTTCCCAAATCAGACGAGTGCGAAATTTGTCCATAGAAATGGCACTTGCCAAAACTCCGCAACCTGTATAAGGAATTTGCAAGGCTTCCAAAGCCCCCTGAATCACGCCGTCTTCGCCATAAACACCATGCAAAACATTAAAGGCAGCCTGAAAACCCTCTTGTTTGAGTTGAATTAAAGATTGTTCTTTGGGGTCAAACAAATGAGCATCAATGTCCTTTTGACGCAAAGCTTCACAAACCGCTTGCCCACTGTTCAAAGAAACATCTCGTTCACTTGAAAAACCACCTGCCAAAACAGCAATTTTTCCAAAATCATGACTCATGTTATTTGTCCTTTTATCTTTTAGACAACTTTAAATTGTGTAACCATACTTTCAGCCTGCCTGTTTTTATCTTTTAGGCAACCTGAAAGCACTTCCCGTGCAGGGGGTACTGCCCGTACGGGGGGAGGCTACCCAGTCTGAAAAACTGTAACCATACTTTCAGCCTGCCTGTTTTTTATCTTTCAGGCAACCTGAAAAACTGTAATCATACTTTCAGCTTGCCTGTTTAGTGTGGGAAGTGTCCCCTGCACGGGAAGTGCCCTAAAAATGAATATTCAATTTCTTTAAAGTTTCATTTAAAGTAGGGTCATCGCGATTCAATTCCCAAGATTCTTTCCAAATGCTCATTGCTTTTTCTTTTTCGCCTTTTTGCCACAAGATTTCGCCCCAATGAGCTCCAATTTCCGCATCTTTAAAAGAATTGTATGCTTTTTCAATCAGCGGCAAAGCCTGATCTGTTTTTCCTTGTAGATAATAACCCCAACCCACACTGTCCATGATGGCAGGATCATTAGGCAAAATTTTCAAAGCTTTTTCCAACCATTGCACCCCTTCATCAACGCGACTGGGAATAGACAACATGGTGTAACCCAAAGAGTTATACGCATAAGGATTATTCGCATCAATATGAACATATTTTTCCAAATCAAAAATAGCGCGTTCAGGCTGCCTCATGCGTGAGGAATACAACCAGCCGCGAGCACTGTACAGTTGTGCTAATTGCGGTAAATCAGGAATGCTTTGGGTCTCTGCTTTTTGAATCATCTGATTGAGTTCTTTTTCTGCTTTATCAACAGGCATGCCCATTTTGATCATGTCCAAATGCAAATTTTCCACCAGCTCTTCCGAAAACAACACGGCTTGTTGTTTTTTTAAAGCACGCAATTCTTTGATGTATTTTTCAACCTTGTCCCATTGTTTCAAATGTCCAGCGTATAGGGCTTGCAGTACTTTTTTATCATAATCCACTACGCCATCGTGAATACGATTCGTCCATTGCTGCATCATTTCCCACTGATTTTTCCCCCACGCTTCTTTGGCAACAACCAAAGCCAAACGCGCTTGCTGTCCTTTGTTGCCTTGTGCATAGGCTTTATTGAAATGACTTTCAATCACTTGATTGGGTTCGTTTTGAATCCACGCCAAAATGCCTGCACGCGTATACGATTCAATATCGGGATTTTGTTCCAATTCTTGAACGACTAATTGATAGGCTTCGTCAATTTTTTTCTGACGAATTAAACTGCGAATGTGCATTTGTCGCCATTCCGATGCCAAGTTCTCTGAACCGTTTTTGATGAAAAATTGATCCATCAAATTATATTCATATTCATCCAACAATTTGAGCGAAAGCCCAATAGCGTGTGTCATTTCTTGTTGAGAAAGTTTTTTGAGTGCTTTGAGTGCATCTTTTTGCCTTTCCGCCAAAGTGGAATAAATCAAATCTGCCACAATCGCTTCGCTTAAATCTTGATGTTTTTTGGCAAGTTGATGAACTTCATTGGCATACTCTTTGCTTGGTTTAGGGTGTTCCAACGCCATTTGCGTGATTTGCAAAAACAGTTGCGAACGCGTTTCATCATCTTCGGCGTCTTTGAGTAATTGCGGTAAATTGCTGAATATTTCGGAGGTTTCTCCTTTTTTCAGTTGAATTTCCCATTTGGTTTTATTTTGAGCATAACTGGCTTTGGGCGAGATTTTTTTCCATTCCTGATAAACCAAATCTGCCAATTCCACCGCATCTTGATCCAACGCCATTTCAATAGTGCGTTCTGCAATTTCTGGGCGTTTTTCTTTATTCCACAAAGCCGTATACATCATCAAACCGCCCAAGGGATGCTGATGACTCAACAATTCTGCCGCTAACAAAGCAGTAATTGTCGTTCCGCGTTGATGAATTTCTTGATGTTGTTTCAAACGCTCTGCTTTCTCCAAAGGCGTCAAAGGAGAGGCAGCCATTGCAAGGCTTCCTGAAAATAAAAGACTTAAAATCAATAACCGTTTCATATTCATTCTCTTAAAATTTTTCATTGTATTGAATCATTTTCCCTACATAACGACCATCGCGGAGCAACCGTAAAACCTGCTGCCTCTTTGGCTTTATCCAAATGTTGTGCCCCTGCAAACGCAATCATCGCACCATTATCGGTACACCACTCCAAACGCGGAAAAAACACTTGGGCATTTAATGTTTTTAATTGTTCCCTCAACGCGTCATTAGCACTAACACCACCTGCTACCACCAACTGCGAAATACCTGTTTGATGCAAAGCAGATTGTACTTTCGCAAATAAAACATCAATCACAGCATCTTGAAAAGCCCTACATAAATCATGACGAATGTTTTCAGGCAGCCTGAAACCATGTTGAGCACGCAAACGATTGACTGTGGTAATCACCGCCGTTTTTAAACCTGAAAAACTCATATTCAAATCGCCAGAATGAAGCATCGGTCGCGGAAAGTGAAATTTTTCAGGCTGCCCCAATGCCGCTAATTGCGATAATTGTGCACCGCCAGGATAGGGCAATCCTAATAATTTTGCGGTTTTGTCAAAGGCTTCGCCTGCGGCATCGTCAATGCTTTCGCCTAATAGAGTGTAATTGCCAATGCCACGCACCGCAATAATTTGCGTATGTCCGCCTGATACCAATAAGGCAATAAACGGAAACTGTATCTCGGGTTCAGATAATAAAGGCGATAGCAAATGTCCTTCCAAATGATGCACTTCAATCACAGGTTTGTTTAAAGAAAAAGCCAAAGCATTGGCAAAAGCAGCCCCTGCCAAAAGTGCTCCGCCCAAACCAGGTCCTTTGGTGTAGGCAATGACATCAATATCATTGTATTGTTTTTGTGCATCTTGTAAACAACGCTTGGTTAAAGGGACTAACCGCTTGATGTGGTCGCGACTGGCCAATTCAGGCACTACGCCGCCATATTCAGCGTGCATCGCCATTTGCGTGTGTAATGTTTGCGATAACAAACGATTGGCATTGCTGTCAAACAACGCCACACCTGTTTCATCACAAGAAGATTCAATTCCTAAAACCAACATTTTTTATACTTTTTGATAATGTACAAAATCAAATGCTATGCCTTTTGATGATTGATGTGTTTCTCGATTGATTTCACGCCATTCTTGTTGAGAAAACGGCGGAAAAAACGCATCGCCATCCACTTGAAGATGTACTTCGGTTAAACGCAAATCAGTCGCCAAATCTAATGCTTGTGCATAAATTTGGGCACCACCCATGATGATGATTTCCTCTTCATCGGCTAAATTCACCAACGCTTGATGCAAATCAGAAAACACTTCTACTTCTTTTTCAGGGTGCCAGTTTTCTTGTTTGGAAACAACAATATTGCGTCTTTCAGGTAAGGGTTTTTTGGGTAAAGACTCCCAAGTTTTCCGCCCCATCACCACAGGTTTATGGAGCGTGTACGCTTTAAAAAAAGCAAAATCTTCTGGAATATGCCACGGCATTTGGTTTTGCTTGCCAATGCAAGCGTTGTCGGACACTGCCGCAATAAGGGTGATTTTTGCCATGATTAAAAATACCGCCATAAATCAAATCGCAATTAAGAATGTACCAATAAGAATCAGCGAATAACCAAAAAATTCCATACATTCTTGCACAATGGTTTTAACAATCACAATTTCTTGCCCTGATAAAAACAGTTCCCAGAAATTAGAAGAACCCATCAATCTGGAAAATGCCAAAATAATCACCAAACCAATCAACACAAATCCAAAAGAAGACAAACGACTGAATTGCCCCATTTGTGAAATCAACTGAGCTGGACGCCGCAAAGCCAAATAACCTGTCGCAAAAATAACCAACAAAACAGGATACAACCAAAACCCATGAAAAATAAAATCGAATACTACATCCAATTCTCGCAAAAACATGCAAGCGTATAAACCTGCCATCAAGATAAATAAATCTCGATAATCATGATGTTTTTTCGCATAATTAAACATCAGTAAAGTTGAACAAAAAATAAAGATTTCGGCTGTGATTTCTGTCAAACTGATTTCACCAATGGTGGTGGTAGAAGTACCAATACCTTTGGCAATCAATAAATTTTTAACAGTAGTTAAATCTAAATAAGCGAAAAAAGAAATAAGAAAGCAAGTCGCTATCAATAAAAAAAACAAAAAAATGACTCGAAACATTCATCATTCCTAAACAGCAACAGCCACTTTAATGTGTGGGTCAGGGTCGTAGCCACTTAATTC
Source organism: Neisseriaceae bacterium (assembly GCA_017645365.1). Classification (GTDB taxonomy): domain Bacteria; phylum Pseudomonadota; class Gammaproteobacteria; order Burkholderiales; family Neisseriaceae; genus RGIG9985. Next base: position 11,138 of record JAGCOT010000020.1, on the reverse strand, counting down.
AAAATCTTCAAAACGAAATGCAAATAAATCATGCACTTCTGGATTGAGGTGCATTTGTGGTAATTTTTTCGGCGTACGAGTCAGTTGTAACCGAGCTTGTTCAAAATGATTGCTGTATAAATGGGCATCACCTAATGTATGAATAAAATCACCTGCTTTCAAACCACACACCTGTGCCATCATCATGGTCAATAAAGCATAACTGGCGATGTTAAATGGCACGCCCAAAAAAATGTCTGCACTGCGTTGATACAACTGACAAGATAAATAACCATCTGCAACATAAAATTGAAATAAAGCATGACACGGCGGCAATGCCATATCGTCTACTTGGGCTGGGTTCCACGCTGAAACAATCATGCGGCGACTATCAGGCGTATTTTGAATTTGCTTGATGACATTGGCAATTTGATCCACACTGCCACCGTTTAAATCAGGCCAACTCCGCCATTGATAACCGTATACAGGTCCTAAATCACCGTTTTCATCTGCCCATTCGTCCCAAATAGAAACGCCGTGTTCGTGTAAATATTGAATATTGGTATCACCACGCAAAAACCAGAGCAATTCATAAATAATGGATTTTAAATGCAGTTTTTTGGTGGTCAATAAAGGAAATCCTTCACGCAAATCAAAACGCATTTGATACCCAAAAACAGAACGCGTCCCCGTCCCCGTGCGGTCGCTTTTATCGTGCCCTTTTTCTAAAACCAATCGCATTAAATCTAAATAAGCTTGCATAATGTGTTGAATAAAAACATAACATATGCTTATTATATGCCGATTTATAGCAAAATACATCGCTATTGCTTGGCTTTGCTGTTTTTTGCTTTCAATCAACGGCTGATGGGAAAATCCATCATCAGGCTTTGTTTCACGAAAAAGCACAAATTGAAACGATAAGGGACTAAAATAATGTCAGAGAAAGTTTTCTATGGGTTGATGGCGTTATTGCTTGCGATTGGCGTTTTAACAGCACCTTTTGCTTATGCACGCTCGATGCGTTTTTTGAATCATCGTTCAAAAAAAGATGAAAAAGAAAACAACAGGCAGCCTGAAAATAATAGGACAAATCCATGAACTATTCACAAGACGCTGTGTGGTGGTATTTTCACAACACCGATGTACGAAATTTGTTGGCACTGCTTGTTGCACCATCGCCGATTTGTCATGCACAAGAAATACCTACTCGTATTTTACTAGGCGATTCTGGGTTTCAATATTTGAAAGATTTAGATCGCACGCCAGATGCTTTACAGGATTTTTTACAACAATCCACTTATCACAATCGTGATGATTATGTTGATACTTTATGGCAATTTTGGAAACAAAACGCACCGCATCGTCCCGATTTTGATGTTCGCATTATTTATCAAGATTTATGGGAGGAAAATTCTGTATTCAGGCTGCCTGAAAATATCCCAACTTATTTAATTTCCAGAGGTGTGATTTTTTCATCCTCTATCACCACTTCCCAAACTGCATGGACTGGAAAAATCATTTCTTTCAATCCAGAAAGTCAATCCATTTATCAGCCGATTTCCCCATATGATTTGGCACCCTTAAAATTTTCTCAAATGCCCGAAAAAAAACCCATTACTGGTATTGCTGCTTTGATGCAACAACGCCCCGATGGTATTTGGCATGAAACAGAACGCGTTTTAATTCAATAAAGGAATTATGATGAACTCTCTTCCCAAAATCATTATTGATACAGACCCAGGTCAAGATGATGCCGCTGCGATTTTGATGGCATTTGGTTTGGATAATCTTAACATCATTCAATTACAAGCACTCACCTGTGTGGCAGGCAATGTTCCTCTGCCACTGACCCAAAAAAATGCTCGTATTATTTGCGATTGGGCAAATCGACAAGATATGTCCGTGTATCAGGGGGCCGATAGACCCCTACTCAAACCTTTGTTTACCGCAGAAAATGTTCACGGAAAAAATGGTTTAGACGGCGTTGTTTTGCATGAACCTAAAACGCCGTTGCAATCGCAACACGCCGCTGTTTTTTTGGCAGAAACTTTATCGCAAGCGGCTGATCACAGCATTTCCATTTGTCCCATCGGACCGTTAACCAACATCGCTTTGGCATTACGGCTTAATCCTGAATGTGTTTCTGGTATTAAAGAAATTGTCATCATGGGCGGAACCTTTTTTGAAACTGGCAATGTTACACCATTGGCAGATTTCAACTTTTTTGTCGATCCCATTGCTGCTCAAATCGTTTTGCAAAGTGGGGTTCCCATTCGCATAGTTCCATTAGATGTTACGCACAAAGCCTGTTTGAGCGAAAAAAGAATCAACGCTTTGCGTGCTTTACCCAATCAAAATGGAAAACGCTTGGCAGATATTTTGCAAAGTTACGAACGATTCGATATTCAACAATTTGGTTTAGACGGCGGACCTTTACACGACCCCTGTGCGATTGCCTGTGCAGTTTATCCACAATGGTTTACGCAAAAAGAAGTTTATGTGGAAATCAATACCCATTCGGGCATCGCCGAAGCTGCTTGCTCTGTGGATTGGCATGGAAAATCTGGCAAAAAACCGAATGTTTCATGGTGCTATCAAATAGACGATGAGGCTTTTTTTGAACAATTCACCCAAGCGATTGCAGCACTTCCGTAAATTATTGAAAACCTTTCAGAATTGAATAACAGGCAGCCTGAAAATGATTTAGGTTCATTTCAAACCTCTGCAAAATGGGTATGCGATGATTTCAAAGTTGTAGTAGTACAAACAAGACTTATTTTACGAAGTTAAAATCTTTATTGATAAAGTTAATAAAAAAGGTTTGCGTAGCAAACACAGTTTTTGCGAACCTATGGCGTAAAAACATAACAAAAAGCAAGATTTTGGTTTCGTAGGCATTTCTTTCAGCCTGCCTATTAATCTATGATTATTTAGACAACGGTGTTGTTTAATCTGACCACTATCGCAAATACGAAATATTTTCAGGTTGCCTTTATTTAAGTCTTTTAAAATCTTTCAGCAACAAAAAACCGCAAGATTAAAACTTGCGGTTTTTATTTGCAGTATCAAGCAAACATTACATCATGCCGCCCATACCACCCATGCCACCCATATCAGGTGCAGCAGGTTTTTCTTCTGGAATTTCTGCAATCATCGCATCTGTCGTCAGCATCAAGCCTGCGATAGAAGCCGCATGTTGCAAAGCGGTACGCGTAACTTTGGTAGGATCTAAAACACCCATTTCAATCATATCGCCATATTCGCCAGTGCCTGCATTGAAACCATAATTGCCTTGACCATTCAAAATGTTATTCACAACAACAGAGGGCTCATCACCTGCATTGGCAACAATTTGACGCAATGGTGATTCGATGGCTTTCAATACAATTTGAATACCAGCATTTTGGTCCGCATTGGCACCTTCCAAAGATTTAATTGCAGAACGAGCACGCAACAATGCAACGCCACCGCCTGCAACCACACCTTCTTCTACTGCGGCACGAGTTGCGTGCAATGCGTCATCCACGCGATCTTTTTTCTCTTTCATTTCTACTTCGGTTGCCGCACCAACTTTAATCACCGCTACGCCACCTGCCAATTTAGCCACGCGTTCTTGCAATTTTTCACGATCATAATCACTGGTGGAAATTTCAATTTGTTGACGAATTTCTGCCACACGAGCATCAATGGTTTCTTTTTGACCAATGCCATCAATAATTGTGGTGTTTTCTTTGGCAATTTCTACGCGTTTTGCTTGACCTAAATCTTCCAACGAAACTTTTTCTAAAGACAAACCTACTTCTTCCGAAATTACAGTACCGCCAGTCAAAATGGCAATGTCTTGCAACATCGCTTTACGGCGATCGCCAAAACCAGGTGCTTTAACTGCAACGGTTTTCAGGATGCCTCGAATATTATTGACTACCAAAGTTGCCAAAGCTTCGCCTTCCACATCTTCGGCGATAATCAACAATGGACGACCTGCTTTTGCTACTTGTTCCAAAACAGGCAATAAATCACGAATATTGCTGATTTTTTTATCGAATAGCAAAATGAATGGATTATCCAAACCTGCAATTTGTTTTTCTGGATTATTGATGAAATAAGGAGACAAATAGCCACGGTCAAACTGCATACCTTCAACGACATCAAGTTCGTTTTCCAAAGATTTACCGTCTTCAACCGTAATCACACCTTCTTTACCTACGCGTTCCATCGCTTCGGCAATGATTTTGCCTACTGATTCATCAGAATTAGCAGAAATTGAACCCACTTGCTCAATCGCTTTGGAAGTATCGCAAGGCTTGCTGATGTTTTTCAATTCTTCAACCAAAGCAACTACGGCTTTATCAATACCGCGTTTCAAATCCATAGGATTCATGCCTGCGGTTACATATTTCATGCCTTCGGCAACAATCGCTTGTGCCAAAACAGTTGCGGTGGTGGTGCCATCACCTGCGACATCATTGGTTTTAGATGCCACTTCTTTGACCATTTGAGCACCCATATTCTCAAATTTGTCTTTCAATTCGATTTCTTTGGCAACAGAAACACCATCTTTGGTAACACTCGGACCACCAAATGCTTTATCCAAAACAACATTACGACCTTTGGGACCCAAAGTTACTTTAACCGCATTCGCCAAAATATTAGCACCAGCGACCATTTTTTGACGGGCATCATTGCCGAAAATCACTTCTTTTGCTGACATAATTGATTACTCCTAAAAATTGTAAAAATATTGCCTTATTCAACGATGCCCATGATGTCTTCTTCACGCATCACCAACAGTTCTTCACCATCAACTTTAACGGTTTGACCGCTGTATTTACCAAAAATCACTTTATTGCCTACTTGAACATCTAATTTTTGGCGTTCGCCGTTTTTCAACAATTTACCTTCGCCAACAGCAATGACTTCACCCATATCTGGTTTTTCTGTGGCAGAACCAGGCAAAACGATGCCAGATGCAGTTTTTTCTTCAGCTTCTAATCGTTTGATCACAACGCGATCGTGTAAAGGACGGATTTTCATAACGAATTCTCTCCAAAATAAATAAACAAACGCCGTATTATAATACGGCAGGAAATTCAGATAAACGGCAGATAAGGTCAATCGAACGGATTTCAAGCGGTAAAAATCATTTTTTGATGATTTTTAAGAAAGATTTAATTTTCATCATTGAAAATTAAGGTTGAGTTGATATGAAATATCAACCTTTGATAACACAGTTTATCAAGGAAGATTGTGAAGCAATCAAACCGAACAGCTGTGAGCCAAAGGCGAAGCTAAAATAGCGACATCGGTATTTGTACCCTTTAAGGAACAAATAAGATTAAAAACAATCAAACCGAATACAAAAACAAACCGTTCAATATTCATCATAAAGGAAAGAACTATGAAACATTTAACTTCCGTTCTCATCTTGACTTTCGGCATGGTTTCTATGGCTAATGCCCAACCGCCAATTCCACCCATGCATCCACAACCACATAATCCGCCTGCTGCGCATCAGCAGTATCGTCAAAATCATCAGTATTTTGAACAAAATAACCAGCATTACATCTCTCATCAAAAAGCAGCAGAAATTGCTTTGCAAGCATTTGAGAAGAAATACCGCAAAAAAGGTTTTGTGGAAGATGTGGATTTTGAGCACAAGCTTCACGGCAATTATTATGAAGTAGAAATAGAAGACGGACGCGACCGCGATTATGAAGTACGCGTTGATGCCAAAACAGGTAAAGTGCTTTACATTAAACGCGACTATTAAAATTAAGATAACTAAAAATAGGCAATCCAACAGGTTTGCCTATTTTTATACCTACATTACTCAACATTACTCAACTTATCAAAAATCAGGCAGCCTGAATAATCGTTTTCCACAAATCAAAAACTTCTTTTGGGGTTGGTATTTTGCCAATATTGCCAATGTTTTTTGCGTTTACAGCAACTTGCACCCCTGTTTTTTCTGGATTCGTTGCCGTGTAAATACCAATTACTGGACGATTAAAAGCATTTGCTAAATGCAAAAGCCCTGTATCCACACCAATTACCGAAGAAGCGTGTGATAACAAAGCAGCAGCCTCTTTTAAGGTTAGTTTTGGACAAACATGAATAAAATCGTATTGTTGTGCTAACTGTTCCGCCCGACTTTTTTCTGTTTCATTCCCAAAAGGTAAATAAATGGGCAAACCATCTGTTTCATACATTTTTTGAAATAAAGACAACCAATTTTCATTAGCCCATAATTTTCGATCGGCAGAAGTTGCAGTCAGTGCAACATGGTACGGCGTTTGATAAAACAATGGTTGTTCTATCATGCCAAAATCAATGTTTTTTTCATCAAACTCATAATGAAATGTTTGAGCAAATAAAGAACGATTCCGCCAAACAGCATTGGCATCGCGACAAACAGCAATTTTATTTTGATATAAAGAAGCCACCCAAGTTTCTCGTGCAGAATGACGATTAAAACCTGTAACAGGAACACCCGCAAATCGTGCAAAAACAGCACTTTTCCATAATCCTTGTGCGTCTAAAACAGCATCGTATTGTTCAGCCGATAAATCTTTTTTCAAGGTGCCTATTGCTTGCCATGTTTCACGTGAAACCAAAAATTTCCGCCATTTTCGCCAAGACAGGGTTTTAACTTCTTGAACAAATGGATGTAAGGCAGCAATGTCTGCAAAAGAAGATTCACATAGCCAATGCAAACAAATATCAGGACAATGTTGAGCCAAATCGGTAATAGCAGGAAAAGTATGAATCAAATCACCCATGCTGGAAGTGCGTACCAAAAGAAGCTTCATCATTTATAATTAGAGATATCTTAAAAATACTGATTGTATGATGATTTAAATCGTGAATCAAAGAAACTTCTGCAAAACTGGTAGATGTGAAATAAACGCAAATGACATGGCGGTATGTTTTCAGGTTGCTTGTTTTTGTCATTTTCTGCATAAGAAGTGCTTTCAGGCAACCTGAAAAATAAATAATTTTAATTAAATATTTTGTTGTTTTTATTAGCAAGATTACTTTTGGTGAATAAGTTAAATATTCTCTTTAAAAACAAGAGATTTTCCTGTGGATAACCCTGTTGAATAAGATGTGAAATACTGTGAATACAATGTGCATCAAAATTTCAAAAGGCAAAATTTTGGTGATATGTTAAAACATTGTGGACAGATATTGTGAATAACGAACTGCAACCATTGTATGACAATGTGTTGGAAAGATTTTTATGTTGATAACTCATTTTGGCTTGGAACAAAAGATTACTCAAAATATTGCTTTGACAATCGGCAACTTTGATGGTATTCATCGCGGACATCAGTTGATTTTGCAACGATTGAGCGATGAGGCAAAAACTCGCGGTTTAATAAGAGCGTTGATGATATTTGAACCACAACCAACAGAATATTTTGCAAGTTTGTATCAAAAAGAAAAGCCGTATCGCTTAACTTCTTTGCGTGAAAAATTAACTTTGTTGGACAAAACACAATGCTTGGACATGGTTTGGGTGTTGCGTTTTAATAGTCGTTTTGCTGATTTAAGTGCTGACGATTTTATTCAAAAAGTTTTGATTGATGCATTAAGAACAAAATATTTACTGATTGGCGATGATTTCCATTTCGGCAAAAATCGTTTGGGCGATGTATCTTTATTGATGGCGGAAAACACATTTGTAACAGAGCAAGTTTCTTCGGTTTTAGCAGTGGGTAAGCGAGCGTCCAGTACTGCTGTTCGCCAGCATCTGGTTAATGGTGATATACAGGCGGCAGAGCAAATTTTAGGGCATTTTTACACCATATCAGGCAGGGTGAAACATGGAAAAAAATTAGCCAGAACTTTGGGTATGCCAACAGCAAATATTCATTTGCCTATGCACCGTTATCCATTAAATGGTGTATTTGTGGTTGATGTAGAAGGTGCTTTTGGCGTTCGGCGTGGTGTGGCGAATTTTGGCGTCAATCCAACAGTCAGTCATGATCATAAACAGAAATTAGAAGTTCATCTTTTTCAATTTCAAGGAAATCTTTACGGACAGCGCTTGCGAGTTCATTTCAGGCATAAAATTCGAGATGAAATGCAGTTTGATTCTTTAAATGATTTACGAACACAAATTTTGCAAGATATGGAAGTGGCAAAATTGTGGTAGAGCACTGTAAAACTGATATCTATCGCACATTTATTTGTTGTGCTGCTATAACTTTAAATTCATCTTACATCTACCATTTTTGCAGTGGTTTCTGGTACGATTTTTCAGGATGCCTTATTTATTAAGGCACCCTGAAAGAGTTTATTGTTGTACGATTAATAGATAAATTGCCGAACAATTAAATGCTTGTTACACTTAATCTTTATTGATTTTTATCTTTTATAGATTATGCTTCATTCTGATCACATCGCCACCGACCGTCCGCAACGCTTGATTGATGCTTCTGAATCCTCTCGTCAAGAAGAACAATTTGAACGAGCATTGCGTCCTAAAACTTTATCTGAATATGTGGGACAGAAAAAGGCTTGTGAACAGTTATCGATATTTATTCAGGCTGCCACACAGCGTCAAGAAGCATTGGATCACACGCTTTTATTTGGACCTCCTGGTTTAGGTAAAACTACTTTGGCACATATTATCGCCCATGAATTGGGTGTAAATTTGCGGCAGACTTCTGGTCCAGTATTAGAAAGAGCGGGCGATTTAGCGGCAATTTTAACTAATTTAGAGGCCAATGATGTTTTGTTTATTGACGAAATTCATCGTTTAAGTCCTGTGGTAGAAGAAATTCTTTATCCTGCTCTGGAAGATTATCGTTTGGACATTATGATTGGCGAAGGTCCTGCGGCTCGTTCTGTCAAAATTGATTTACCTCCTTTTACACTGATTGGTGCTACTACCCGTGCGGGAATGCTCACCAATCCATTGCGTGATCGCTTTGGTATTATTGCTCGTTTGGAATTTTATCAACATGAAGATTTATCCAAAATCGTCTCTCGTTCTGCTCAATTGATGAATGTCGATTTGAATGAAGATGGTGCAATGGAAATTGCACGCCGTTCTCGCGGAACACCACGCATAGCTAATCGTCTCTTGCGGCGTGTGAGGGATTTTGCCGAAGTTAAACATTCAGGCAGCGTGAACGCTGATATTGCAGATGAAGCCTTGTTGATGTTAGATGTTGATCATCAAGGTTTGGATATGATGGACAGAAAATTATTGGACGCTATTTTATCCAAGTTTTCAGGCGGTCCAGTGGGCTTGGATAATTTAGCCGCCGCTATTGGTGAAAGTTCGGACACCATCGAAGATGTGATTGAACCATATCTCATTCAACAAGGCTTTTTGCAACGCACGCCCAGAGGACGAGTGGTTACCCATTTAACTTATCAACATTTTGGCTTGCCATCACATGATGATGACAAGGCGGAATCATCATCAAAATGACTACTGGCAATCATTATCACGCACCCAAATGGATGAAAGGGGGACATGCACAAACCATTTCCCCTAAATTATTCCGTTATCCCAAAGCTCCTTTTCGCCGTGAATTGCGTTTGGATTCCACAGGAAAAACCCAAGTGGCATATGATTTTATTGATGCCCCAGAAAATGCACCTACGGTAGTTTTGTTTCATGGTTTGGAAGGTAGCAGTCGTTCTCATTACGCTGAATCTTTGGCAAGAGAAGTTCATCGCCGTAACTGGCGGTTGATTGTGGTGCATTTTCGCAGTTGTGGTGGCGTTCCTAATACGGCACCAGTGTTTTATCATGCGGGCGATAGTTTTGAAATTGCTTTTGTGCTCAATCAACTCAAGAAAGAATTTCATACCTTGTATGTCGCAGGCGTTTCATTAGGTGGTAATGCTTTGGCAAAATATTTAGGTGAACACAATGTTACTGCTGTTTGTGAAGCTGCGGCGGTGATTAGTGCTCCTTTAGATTTGCCAGCCGCTTCGATTGCACTTAATCGACCATTTGCACGCACGGTATATGCACCATATTTTCTGAAAACGCTTATTCCCAAAGCGATTGAATTTACTGGCGATTCGCCAGAAAAATGGAAAGATTGTACCAATTTGCGTGATTTTGACAATCGTTTTACATCACAGTTGTACAACTTTACTGATGCAGACGATTATTATCACCATGCATCTGCCATGCCTCATTTGAAAAATATTACTGTGCCAACACTGATTATCAATGCGAAAAATGACCCATTTTTTCCACCTGATGCATTACCTACGGAAGAAGATGTATCTATGAGTGTCAGTTTATTGCAACCCGAAGAAGGGGGTCATGTGGGTTTTGTGGATTTGCGTCGTAAAGATGTTTTTTCATGGTTGCCTGAAACGGTTTTGAACTTTTTTGAAAAACCATGGGAATAATTAAAAGGATAACGCCAAATGCCAAAAGCTACTTTTTACACCCATGTTGCCCATCGCGAAAACTTTATCTGTCAGTTGGCACGCAGGGTTTATATGGAAAAAAATCTGATTATTCGTTGTGAAAATCATGAGCAAGTGCATCAATTAGATGAACTTTTATGGTCGCAAGAACCCAACTCTTTTCCTGCACATGATGTTTGGCAAGGGGGAGAATTTCCTGAAAATACACCAATTGTATTGATGTGTGGAGAGATACATCAAACATTGAGCTCAAAATTTAGTGTTGTATTGAATTTACATGAAGAGCCCTGTTTACAAAATATTCAACGAGTATTAGAAATTATTGGGACATCAGAAGAAGAATTACAATCTGCACGAGTGCGTTTTAAAGCCTATCGCGATGCAGGTTTTGAGTTGGAACATCATTCAATGAAAGGCAAATAACAACAAGAAATCCTATTTTAAAAAACGGACGACTGTATCGTCCGTTTTTTTGCTCGTTACCTTAAATCAAGTTTTGCTGATTCATTTGCTGCATAATGCTGTCCATAATAGACGCATCGGCGGCGACATCGGCGTAGTTGTAGTTTTGATAAATTTTTGCAGCAGATTCGAGTTCTTTAAAGGTCAATTCTGAACCGTCTTTAAACTCAATGCTTTCAATACGATGCAAAATTTTACCTTGTTGCTCAATCACAACTTTACTGTCTGAATTGTCTAATAATTGCAACATTAAATCTTTACCCTGCCATGAAATAAATAAATCGCTG
>JAGCOT010000019.1 GCA_017645365.1 Neisseriaceae bacterium | reverse complement strand
TGCGTTTAGAGCCGCAAAAAAAGCATTTTTTGTGTTCAAAGTATTTGACCTTCCTAAAAAGCAATAATGATAAGGTGTTCAGCGTTTTTTAGCACCTTTTTTGTTACTTATGCCTTAATTGACGAACTACACGGACTGTTAGGGCATAAAAATGTAAGGGTAAGATGGTAGAAATAAACAACTTTTCAGGTTGCCCTTATCGTCATTGCGAGCCGTGATGGAAGCACGGCGTATTTACAAGCGTTTATGGAGTTTGAATTGTATGAACAGAATAGTCAAAAATAGTCTTTGGTTATCACCTATCCATCTTATTCTTTTGTTTTTTATTATTGTTGCCCCTATTGTTTTCTTTTTGCAAGATGCGATACATGTGAGAAACATGTCCACTGATGAAGCACAAGCCTACGGTTGGGGACATCTATTTTCTATCGCAAGCAGTGCTTTTTTGACATTGGTATTTGCAGTGTTAGGCGTGATTTGCAGTCTATTCAGTAAATTGAAATGGTTTTATTTCTTTTTTTCTGATAATGCCAAAGTCTTTTTTGGTATTTTTATGCTTGGCGTGTTGGGATTTTTGTTGATGTTACTGTTGATGTGATGTACATCTTTCAGGCTGCCTGAAAAAACTGCGTGGGCAACAAGTTGCCCACCCTACGCCTCTCACTACTCACCACTCCCTGTCTTCAACCATTCTAATACGGCTCGAAATGCTGGGCTGGTGTTGCGGTGTGGGTAGTATAAATAAAGTGCAGGTAAAGGTTTGCTGTATGGGCCTAATACTCGGATTAAGCGATTGTTTTTTAAGTATTCTTGCACCATATTCAATGGCACATATGCTATTCCCCAGCCATTTAGGGCGGCGGTTGTGGCTAAATAATCGTCCGAAAAAACCCATTGTCCTTGCGGTTTGTGGCGGTGAGCGTTGCCTTTATCGTCCTGAAATTCCCACGCATAAATACCGCCTGATTGCAGTTTATAAAGAATACAATCGTGATGAGCCAAGTCTTGCGGCGTTTTCGGTATGCCGTGTTGTGCCAAATAGTCAGGATTTGCCACAACTGCCATTTGCGTTTCGTCATCAAGTTTAGACGCAATCATTCCGTCTGCAATATCGCTGCCTAAACGCACGCCTGCGTCAAAATGTTCTTGAATAATGTCGATAAAGCGATTTTCTGACAACAATTCTATGCGAATATCAGGATAGTGTTCAGGAAACCCCACGAGTTTGGGCAGCAGCACCTTGTCGATGACATATTGTGCGGCGGTAATTCGCACGACACCTGACGGCGTTTCTCGCCAGTTATCAATCAGATTAAGACTGTTGTCTATGCGGTCAAAGGCGTTTTTTGCACGCAAATACAGCATTTCACCCGCCTGTGTGAGTGCGATTTTGCGTGTGGTTCGCACAAGCAACTGCACGCCAAGCCGCTCTTCCAAGCCTGATACCGCTCGACTGACATTCGATTGTGCCATATCCAAACGATTTGCGGCTTGCGTAAAACTGCCCGTTTCGGCAACCGTGATAAATAAATAAATGTCGTTGTAATTTTCGCGGGTTTTCATGGTGTTATCCTTTTTCAGGCAGCCCAAACGCCATTATGCCAACATTTTCTTTTGTTGTTCAATCACTTTGGTAATAAGTGAGAAAAATAATGCTCGCTCATCGCCAGATAGCACTGACAAGGATTCGTTATTGATTTTATTAGCAATTTTTTTAATTTTAGGGCGTAGATTGTTGGCTTTTTCTGTGGCTTGAATAATGCGACTGCGTGCGTCTTGTGGGTGTGGTAGGCGTTGGATTAAGCCGTCTCGCTCCATTCGCGACAAAGTGTTGGCAACTGTGGCTTGGCTTAAATCGCAACGCACAACCAAATCTTGCTGGCTTAAATTATCCGCTTGCCACAGTTCTAACAATATCGGCATATAAGCAGGTGAAACGCCTAATGGTTTCAAAGCGTTATGCAATAAAAGTGCAAATAATCGTGCCAAATGATTGCTTAAATAACCTGCGGATTGAGTTTTGTTCATCTTTGTTTTTCCTTGAATTATGAGTTTTCAGGCTGCCTGAAAACATGCTGCACCCATTTTTTCTATTATAGCAAAAAACATTGCTTGCTATCTATTTACATAGCGTGCTATACTCTTTTTACTTGTATAGCATACTATGGAGTTTTTCAAAATGAATATTCGCAAAATTCACGCCACAGCGGCAGTTACAGCGTTTTTATTGATTGCTTCTTTTTGGATAAGCACAGTGATTTCCGAGATATTTCTCTCGCACCAAGCCGTATGGATTGTAAAAAAAGTGATTGTTTTTGCTGTGTTTTTATTGATTGCGGCAATGGCAATCACAGGGGCAACAGGTTTTAAAATGGCAGGAAAAAGCCAAAATACAGCGATTGTTGCCAAACGCCGCCGTATGCCTATGATTGCGGCAAACGGCTTGTTGATTTTGTTGCCGTGTGCGTTTTTTCTGTATTCAAAAGCACTGTCAGGACAGTTTGACGGCGTTTTTTACGCCATTCAAGTCGTGGAATTAGTGGCAGGAGCAACAAATTTATTCTTAATGTTCAAAAGTATGCAAGATGCAAAAAATATTCGCAAAAAATAAACTTTCAGGCTGCCTGAAACCATTACGCCGTTAATTTTAAGCCGATAATGCCGCTTAAAATCGCCAAAATACTGATAATTCGCCAAAAATTAACGCTTTCTTGCCAAAACAGCATACCCAACATGCTGCTGCCGATAATGCCTATGCCTACCCACACGGCGTAGGCTGTGCCTAATGGTAGTTTTTTGAGCGATACGCCTAACAAGAGCATACTGCCCACAATCGCCGCAATGGTGAAAATGCTTATAAAGGGACGCGTAAAGCCGTGCGAATATTTCAAACCCACAGCCCAAGCCACTTCTAACAGCCCTGCGACAATTAAAATTAGCCAAGTATTCATTATTAGCCTATCTTCGGGTCGTCCCATAATAACGCATAAAAGCACAGGTCGTCCTATGCAGTGTTTTGAAGATGATGATAGTCGTTTCAGCATAATAACATAATGAAACAACTTTATTTTCAGGCTGCCTGAAAATAATCAACTACGCTTTTTCCAAAGCATTCACGCGTTTGCCTATATCTTTGAGTTGCGAAAATTCTTCGATTAGGCGTGGTGCGTCATCTAAACTAAATGCAAAAGTCCAAATATAGTTCATCACAGTAAAAACATAACCTGCGTCTGTTGTTTTGTTTGCCAAAATATAGGCGGCTAAACTAAACGCCAAAGCACAAATCGAGCCGACAATTAGATAGCCCATTGCTTCTCGGTTAGAAATAGCGATGCGAATGCGTGAGAGTAAGTTGTAATGCCGATTAACTGCTATTTTCGTGCCGTGTTCAATCAGATGAACTTCGTGTTCGTTACGATTGTTCAGACGCAAGTAAAGACGGTCATTTTGGCGTATGTAGCGTGGCAAAAACGGCGACAGCAGGGCAATAATCAAGAGGCAAAATGTGGCGACAATCGGTTCGTAAAAATACAGCATAAACACACTGCCGATAATGGATACTATGGAAGTAAAAAGCATAGGAAATGAGTGTTCAAAAAAGTTGATAAATTCACGAGATAATGCCACACGGGCGGCGGTTGTGCTGGTGTTGCTGATACTCTGCCGCTCGTTTAAGATAAGGGGCTGTATTAGATTAGCCCAAAAAATTGTTAAATTCCACACCATTTTCGCAAGGTTTTGAGTTGCTGTCTTGGTGTACCATAGTTAAATCTAAACTCACATTCTTTCAAGAAAAGTGGGAAAGATTTACGGTCGATGCCATTATACTTTCTTAATACTCTTTTCGCTTGGTTCCAAAAATTTTAGCTTCGCTTACGCTTCACAGAAACTCGTTTTGACTTTATCAAAATTTCGTTTTCAATACCGTAATGTGATTTTTTGTTCGGCAAAATACGTGCTGTGGTTAATTCGATAATGATGAAATTCGCCCACATCAAGGGCATTATAACTACGATGATAACAATCAGTATAAACAATGCTGTCAGGTATGTTTTCTTTTAATAACAGGGAGTAAGGTGTTTGTTTTGGTGTCATCAACAACAACGGTATAAACTTTTCCTTGTCTTTTTAATATGCCAAAAACAGCCACTTTTCCTGCCGCACCACGCCCCCTTTTTCC
>JAGCOT010000018.1 GCA_017645365.1 Neisseriaceae bacterium | reverse complement strand
TGCCATCATGGTATGAATAGACGCAATAAGATATTGTTTATTAAGGATTTTTTATCTTTAAAACAGAGTAAATAGCACCTTTTTTGTTACTTTAAAAGGTGCTACTCAAAAATAGCACCTTTTTTGTTACTTATGCCGAAAAATAAAACCGCGTAAGTAGCAATATCCACCCCCTGATTATTGTCAAAATGGATTCCCAAAACATTTTTTTAGAGTGAATAATCTACAAAAAACCATTATTTAAACCCCCAAATAGGGTGATTTTTATTATGTTAAAAACTCAATAACTATTTGATTTTAAATCGTTTTTTTTTTTTTGCGTGGCAGGGTGGTAAAAAAAATCCCATTTGAGAATGATTTGGCATAGAATTTGCATTGTGAAAAGAGTTAATGGACGCTAAATTAAGCGTTTAGCGTTTTTTGTTTTGAGCAACTGTTTTCAGTTGTTTAAATTGTTTTTTCTACAAGAAGGAATTGAAACATGAATAAAATCTACCGCACCGTTTATAACGAAACGACCAACACTTGGGTTGCTGTTGAAGAGACAGCCAAATCGCACCGCAAATCGTCAGGCGGTGTTGTGGATAGCACGCCAACTTCTGCGTGTGAGCGTGTTTCAGGCAGCCTGAAACTGCGTGGTTTAACGGCAGCCGTTGCCATTGCCTTACTCTCCCCACTCGCCGTCTCTCCTGCTTTTGCAGTTCCATATTTTGCAGATGGAATGATGAACGAATATTCACAAATTGGTGGGGGTGATACCGCTTCAAATACAGTAAATAGCACAGGTGATACTGTTTGGGGTGAAAACAATACAGTAAGTAGTAAATCCACTGTTTTTGGTGCTAATAATAAGGCTAGTGGTCAATACTCTACCGCCTTTGGGAATGGTACTACGGTAACTGCAAACCAAGCCACTGCTTTTGGTACTGGAACAAAAGCAGGTAGTAGTAAAGATGCTTGTATCATTGGTAACAATCTACCAATTTCTTTAGATCAAACTGCTTGTACTTCTGTTGGTGGAACTTGGCAAGGTGGCTTTGGCGTAAGCGGAAAAGGTGCAAATGCCACCG
The DNA here is from genome assembly GCA_017645365.1 of Neisseriaceae bacterium. Classification (GTDB taxonomy): domain Bacteria; phylum Pseudomonadota; class Gammaproteobacteria; order Burkholderiales; family Neisseriaceae; genus RGIG9985. The sequence continues at coordinate 26,296 of JAGCOT010000018.1, read as the reverse complement.
CTTGGGGCTTAAATACCATTGCAGGCAACAATCAAGCCACTGCTTTTGGTTCTGATAATAAAGCCTACGGCGTAAATTCATCAATCTTGGGCGGCGAAGGCAATGAAATCGGTCAGTTTGACGATAATGGCAATCTGACAGGCGAATTAGATGACGACAAAAGCTACAACTACGGCACAAACGCTGCGATTTTGGGCGGTTCAAGCAATAAAGTAAGCGGCGAAAACGCTGTGGCTTGGGGTGAAGGAAGCCAAGCATTTGCTAAAAATTCAACAGCATTTGGTGCGGGGTCAAAAGCAGAGGGGGTAAATTCATTGGCGGCATTGGGTGGTCAAGCGAATGCCATCAATTCCATCGCGATGGGTTTAAACGCTGTGGCTTCTGGTAGTGGTATTTTGAATGCCACCGATGGTACATTGGCTAAGGGTGATAGCAATACCGAAGGGCAGCCTGTATATATTTATTCAGAAGGCGTAGGTTCGCCAGTAAACTGGGTTGTACAGGGTAAAGACGGCGAATACTACAATGTTGATCGTGTTACTGGTAAAGTTACCACCAAAAACACAAATTTTAAAACTATGGTTGATAACAATGGAGATATAGGAACCATCTCAAAAATCACACGCGGAGATGGCTCTGATACCATTGCGATTGGCTCTAAATCTTTTGCAACAGCCAAATATTCAGCGGCATTTGGTTATGGTGCAGTGGCTAATGGTGTTGGTTATGATGGCACAGGTGCAGCAACTGCTATTGGTTCGCTATCTTTTGCTTCTGGCTCACAAGCCGTTGCTTTGGGTTCTCGTGCTCGTGCAGAAAATAAACAAAGCATCGCAGTCGGTAACGATGCTAGAGCCACAGGAATGGGCTCAATTACCATTGGTGCGGACGATTCAGATGTAAACGGCAACACAGGTTACAACAACTACGACTTTACTTACGATGGTTATGTGGTATCCGATAACAGAACCCAAAACAAATGGCGTAAATCCTTTTCTGCTGGCAATGCATCAACTGCCATCGCTACACACGCACAAGCCTTGACACAGGGTTCAACTGCGATTGGTGTGGGTGCAACCGCTGGTGAGGGCGATACTAATGATACAGATGGTAACATAACAGTAAATGGCGTGAATATGCCGACATTCACCCCAAGCACAGATTCTATTGAAGCTACTGCTATTGGTGCAATGTCTGTGGCACAAAAAGCACAATCCACCGCATTAGGTCATACCGCTGAAGCTTTGGCAGCACAATCCACCGCTGTGGGTTCAGGTGCAACCGCTTTGGGTGAACATTCAAGCGTATTGGGTTACGAATCTTATGTAGCCAACGGCGCAACAGATTCCGTTGCTATTGGTAGCCAAGCCTATACCATTGGCGAGCAATCATTAACCATTGGTTTAAGTTCGGATAAAACCACCCAAACATTGGGTGATAAATCCATCGCTATCGGTATTGACACACAAGCCAACGCCAATAACTCAATCGCTATTGGTAATGGTGCTGAAGCGGGTAAAACAAAAGATAACGCCGCAGAATATAAAAAAGCTTACGAAGAAGCATATAAAGAGGGTGTTAAGGCAGCAAGAAAAAATAATCATACCCCAACCGTAAGCGAACTGAACGAAATTCATGAGCAAGCCCTAAACGCGGCTAATGAGAAGTTGAAAGGTTTGTTAGATGATGAAGACAATCCAATAACTTACGAAAACGCGATAGCCATCGGTAACGATACCCGAGCGTATAACAAAAACGCCATTGCCATCGGTTACGGCGGTATGGTAACTGGTGAAAACTCAATTGTAATCGGCGACCCATCAATAAATGCTGGTGATAATTCGTCTGCAACGGGTAACAACAACGGCATTGGTAAAGGTTCAAACAATGTGGCGATAGTTGGTAACCACAACCAAATCGGTGCAACCGCTACTTACAAAGCTAACGGTGAATTAGATAGGGACGCTGGTTTAACCGTTACCACCCCAGCCCAAAACGCTGCAATTATTGGTAACAACAGTTACATTAACAGCAATGATACCTATATCATTGGTAGCAATGTTAATGCCACAGAAGATGGTACACCAATAGCAGACAGCGTAGCAAACTCTGTTTATTTGGGTTCTAAATCGGCTTATGTGGGTGCGGTAGATGATTTGTCTGCCGATGACGCAGGGTCAACCGCAGGTTTAAGCCGTTACGCAACCAACGCCAAAGACATTAAAGCAATTAATGAAATCGGCAAGGAAACAGATGTTGCCATTAAAGCAGGCAGCCTGAAATTTGCTGGTAGCGGTATGGTTTATACCTACACTAATTCGGAAGGCAAAGAAGAAACGGTTGCGGTAACGGCTAAAAAAGAAACCGAAGATGGTAAAGAAGTTACCAATTACTACGCAACGGTTGATGGTGCGGAAACTAAAATTGACGCAAGCAAAGTTCAAACCACTGGCGTGGTTACTGTGGGAGCACCTGGTGCTGAACGCCGTATTCAAAATGTTGCCGCAGGTTTAATTGACGAAAATTCAACCGATGCCATTAACGGCTCGCAATTATTTAGCGTGATTCAAAATCTTAAACCTGAAACAACACCAGTAACCCCTGAAAACGGCGTTGCTACTTATACCGTTGAAAATTATTTTGATAAAGACGGTAATCCGCTTACTAAAAACGAAGATGGTACATATGCTAATGCTGACGGTTCGCCATACACAGGTGATGTAACCACCGTTAATAATGGTAATAAACTGGTTACCGCTGGTGATGTGGTTAATACCATCAATAATGTTTATTGGAATATTGATGCCAAAGGTGATGGCAATAATGCTGCCGATCCATACCAAATTACAGCAGGTAAATTGGTTGATTTAGTCGGCGATGGCATTTTGATTGACCAAGAACGCTTATCAACCGATGGTAACGGTAATGAAGTTACCAAAGTTACCCAAGATGATGGTACTGAAAAATGGTATCAAGTCAAACTTGATGACGAGGGCAATAAAGTAGCCGATAAAGACAAAGAAGTTCAGGCTGCCAATGTGAAAGATACTGCTAAATTTACATTTAAGGCAGAAACAAAATCAACTCAAATCAAAGAATTAGACGGTTTAGCCAACTTGCCTGATCCTTACGATTACAACGATAAAGACGGCAAGCCTGTAACCATTACTAATGCTGATGGTTCGCCATACACAGGCGGTAATGTGGTGAAAAAAGACAATGGCACATTTACCGATGACAAAGGCAATCCATTAACAATGACTGGTGCTGATGGTAAGCCATACACAGAAGTTCCTAACATTATTGATAACAGCACTAAATTTGTAACTGCTGGTGATGTTCGCGACACCATCAATAATGTTTATTGGAACATTGATGCCAAAGGTGATGGCAATAATGCTGCCGATCCATACCAAATTACAGCAGGTAAATTGGTTGATTTAGTCGGCGATGGCATTTTGATTGACCAAGAACGCTTATCAACCGATGGTAACGGTAATGAAGTTATCAAAGTTACCCAAGATGATGGTACTGAAAAATGGTATCAAGTCAAACTTGATGACGAGGGCAATAAAGTAGCCGATAAAGACAAAGAAGTTCAGGCTGCCAATGTGAAAGATACTGCTAAATTCACTTTCAAAGCAGAAACTGCACAACAACCTGTGGTTTATACTGATGCAGAGGGTAATAAACTCACCAAAAACGATGCTGGCGACTGGGTGAAACCAAAAGTTGATGAAGATGGTGAGCCTGTTTTAGATGCTGACGGCAACCCAACTTATGAAACAGTTCAGCCTGCCGATGTAATTGCGTCAATGAATAATGGTGATAACAGCACAGTTACACCAATGACATTGGACAATATTGCAAGCAATTTAGAGCCAAGCACTTCTGATGGTGTTCTGATTGCTCAAGATGGTTCTGCAACATTTAACGGCAAACCAGTTACAAAAGTTGGTGATAAATGGGTGGAATTAGATGAAGACGGCAAACCAACAACAACAGAAGTTAAATTCAAAGATGATAAGGGCAATTCACTTGCTAAACCAAGCACAGAAATGAAAGCCCCAACAAATGCACTTGCAATGAACAATAAAGCTGCCACCGTTGGTGATGTGTTAAACGCTGGTTGGAATTTGCGAGGCAACGGCGATGCAGTTGATTTTGTCAAACCATACGACACGGTGAACTTTATCAACGGTGCTGGCACAACTGCCACAGTAACCAGCGATGGTTTAACCAGCAAAGTAAGTTTTGATGTTGGTGTGGATAACAAAACCACGCAGATTACTTATGTTGATGCGGGTGGTAATCCTGTTGTTAGAAATGGCGATGATTGGTATAAAGCAGATGATATTGGCGAAGACGGCGAACCAAAAGATGGCACATCACCTGTTGATGAGAAAAATGTAAGCAGTCAAGTGGTGGCAAAAACTACACCTTTACCAATGGAGCAAGATAGCAGTAAAAAACCAACAGGAAAAGTTGAAACACCAACCGATACTGATACTGGCTTGGCAACTGCTGCTGGTGTGGCTAATGCGATTAACAATTCAGGTTGGAAAGTTAGTGGTAGTAATTCAAATGCGACTGCAACAGGCGATGCTAATGGAACTCCTGAACTTATCAATCCAGGCGATAATGTTGCATTTGTTGCTGGTAAAGGTCTGAAATTAGACCAAGAAACCACAGATGGCACAACCACATTCACATTCTCGGCTGATATTGACCAAGATGGAAACTCCAAAACCAAGCTAACTTCTGAACAAACCAAAGTACCAACCGCAGGAGATGCTGGTCAATATGGAAATTACACCGATGGCAATATTCAGTTGGCATTAAAACACGATAATGACAGTGATACTGATACATTTGATGTTAAGTTAAACAACAATGTTACTTTGGGTGATAAAGAGGGTTCAGGCAGCCTGAATGTTTCGGATAAGAAAGATGGTGATAAACCAGTTGCCAATACCGAAATCAAACCCAATGAGATTAACTTCACTGATGCTGGTGGTGATAACAACGCAGGCAAAATCACAGGTTTAGCACCTAATTTCACTGTAACTGATGGCAACACAGAAACTGCACCTGCTGCACCTACTACAATCAACAACGCTGCAACTGTTGGCGATGTCTTGAACGCTGGTTGGAACTTGCAGGCAGAAGATCAAGCCGTTGATTTTGTAACACATGGCGATACGGTGAATTTTGCGTCATCTGATAAGAGCGTTACCATTAAAAGCACCACTGGTTCAACGATTGATTTTGTGGTGAATAAAGCAGAAAACCATGAAGTCAATGATAATGGCACCGATAATGGCACCGTTTTTGTACCAACAGCAACTGCTGGTGATGATGGTAAAACGCCTACTCAATTCTGGGACGCAACGCAAACCGCTAATGCTATTAACGCTGCTGGTTGGAATGTAAGTGGTAATAATTTAGAAGTGGTTGCAACAGGCACAGCTAATGGAACTTATGAACTTATCAATCCAGGTGATAATGTTGCATTTGTTGCTGGTAAAGGTCTGAAATTAGACCAAACAACCGCAGACGGCACAACCACATTCACATTCTCGGCTGATATTACCGATGGTGGTACTCAAACAACCGTTACAAATGGTGATGATAATGTCAAGGTGGAAAATACAGGCGCTGAAAAAGAACCTATTTATGAAGTTTCTTTGAATAATGTCTTGAATGTTGGTAGTGATAACCCCATTGAAATTAACGGCGACACTGGCGACATCACATTAGGTGGCGATACAGGCGGCAATATCAACAATGTTGCCAACCATATCAATCCTGATGGCTCAATGATTGACGATAAAGCACCCACCAACCAAGCAGCAACCGTTCAAGATGTATTAAATAGCGGTTGGAATGTTAAAGTGGGCGATGCTGATCCTGAATACATCAAACATGGTGATACCGTTAAATTTGTTGATGGCCAAGGTACCAAAGTTTCAGGCAGCAAAGATGGTATTGCGTATGACATCAATGTTGATGAAAATTCTCCATTGTCCATCAATGAAGACGGTGCATTAACTGTGAATGTTGGCGGATTTGACAATACCACCGATGGTTCTGTCAACGCCAATAATCCAAATGGCTTGGCAACTGCTGGTGATGTCGCTAATGCTGTGAATAACAGCGGTTGGAATGTAACCACTTCTGCAAGTACTGGCGAAGTGAGCGGCACAAGCAAAAAGTTGATTAAACCAACCAATACCGTAACCTTTGACGCAGGTGATAATATTCGTATCGTTCAAAGCGGCAACCAAATCAGCGTTGGCACAACTCGCAATATCAATGTTGCAGGCAACCTGAATGTTGCTGGCGATACCACAGTGGGTAATTTGGCGGTTAATCCTAATTCTAATGTGGATATGGGCGGTAACCAAATCCATAATGTTGCAACAGGCACTGCGCCTACTGATGCGGTGAATGTTGCCCAGTTGCGTCAAGAAGTGGCTAATGGTGGTCAGGATTGGAATCCACGCATCAATCAAGTGGAAAACCATGCGAATGCAGGTACTGCACAAGCCATCGCAACCGCAGGCTTACCACAGGTTTATCTGCCTGGTAAAAACTTGATTGCCATCGGTGGCGGCGTTTATCGTGGTGAATCAGGTTATGCTGTGGGCTTCTCGTCTATCTCTGATAATGGTTCTTGGATTTTCAAAGCCACAGGTAGCGGTAACTCTCGTGGCAACTTTGGTGGTTCAGCAGCAGTAGGCTATCAATGGTAATAAATTGATGCTTTATGCTTAAAACATAAAGGCGGATTTTATATCCGCCTTTTTTGTTTTATTTACTTGTTAATGCTTGTTTAAAATATATTATTTCTGTTATAATCGCAAGTTTTCCAAAATTCTTATTTTAAAGGAATTAAATAATGGTAACTATTCGTTTGGCACGCGGCGGCTCTAAAAAACGCCCATTTTATCATGTTGTAGTAACTGATTCACGCAATCGCCGTGATGGTCGATTTATTGAACAAATTGGCTTTTTAAATCCAATCGCCAATGAAAAACAAGAACAATTCCGCATCAATAGCGAACGCTATAATCATTGGGTCGGTCAAGGGGCACAAGTGAGTGATGCGGTCGCTAAATGGGTTAAAGCAGGTAACATTGCTGCTTAAAAAGCATAATCGTTCTATCCATGCAGCCTGAAAAACTAATCCCTATGGCCTATGTTCGCGGTGCGACAGGCATTAAAGGATGGCTAAAAATTAAAGCCGATACAGAATATGTCGATAGTCTTTTGGATTATCCACGCTGGTTTTTGGGAAAAAATAATCAGTGGGCAGAATATTCGCTAGAATCTGGGAAAGTTACCCCAGATGGATTGCAGGTTAAATTGCATGGTGTTGAAGATAGAAATGCAGCAGAATTGTTGCGTGGTATGACGATTGCCGTACCACGCGAGGATTTCCCAGAAGCAGAAGAGGGCGAACATTATTGGGTCGATTTAGTCGGCATGAGGGCAACCAATGCCAAAGGTGATGTTTTAGGGGTTGTTACTCGTTTGCAAGCATCAGGAGCACACGACCTATTAGAAGTAGCAGGTGAAACCAATACCATGCTGATTCCGTTTGTGTCAAGGTATATATTATCTGTTTCATACGAAACAAACATCATTACCACTGATTGGGAAGCCGATTATTCATGAATATTCAGGTCATTACTATTTTCCCTGAAATGTTCGTTGCATTGACTGATTTTGGCGTAACGGGGCGTGCGTTAAAGCAAAAATTATGGCAGTTTTCAAGCATAAATCCTCGTCGTTTTGCAGATAACGAATTGGGCTATATTGATGATCGTCCTTTTGGAGGCGGTCCTGGTATGATTATGCAAGCACCGCCGTTACAGGCTGCTTTGGATTATGCCAAACAGCAGGATTCATCTGCAAAAGTAATTTATTTAAGCCCACAAGGCAAACCATTAAATCACGAAAAAGTATTGTCTTTGGCTCACGAAAAGGCCTTGATTTTATTATGCGGTCGATACGAAGGCATTGACGAACGCATTTTGCAGCATAATGAAATAGAAGAAATTTCTATAGGCGATTTTGTGGTTTCTGGTGGTGAATTACCTGCCATGATGTTGATTGATGCAGTTTTGCGTCATCTGCCACAAGTGTTAGGTGATGAGCGTTCAGCAAAGGAAGACAGTTTTTGTCAGCAATTGTTGGATTGTCCGCACTATACACGCCCAGTAGAATTTGCAGGATTGGCAGTTCCAGAAGTGCTCTTATCTGGCAATCATGCAGAAATTGCGAAGTGGCGATTAGAACAATCGCAACAACGCACAAAGCAACGGCGGCCAGATTTATGGCAACGCCGTGAAAATGGTGATTCTTGAGATTTGATGCTACAAATCAACGGAATTTAATCCCATAGGAGTTGCGTCTTTTCAGGCAGCCTGAAAAGCAACGCAATAAAGTCCATATCATAATTAGGAAAGTAAACCATGAATATTATTGAACAATTGGAAAAAGAAGAAATCGCTCGTTTGAACAAAACCATTCCAGAATTTGCACCTGGTGATACCGTTGTGGTTTGGGTGAAATTTAAAGAAGGCAGCCGTGAACGCTTACAAGCATACGAAGGCGTAGTGATTGCACGCCGCAATCGTGGTTTGAATAGTTCTTTCATCGTGCGTAAAATTTCAAACGGTGAAGGTGTAGAACGCACCTTTCAATTATACGCACCAAGTGTTGAAAAAATCGAAGTGAAACGACGCGGTGATGTTCGCCGTGCGAAGTTGTATTACTTGCGTGGCTTGACGGGTAAAGCTGCTCGCATCAAAGAAAAATTACCAGCTCGCAAAAATGTATAATGCTTTTGGTAAGTTCATCAAACAACGGAAGGGCAAAACCTTCCGTTTTTTTGTTGATGGATTGATTGACAGTCTATCTTTTTTTAAAATAGTCATTTCAGGTTGCCTGAAATACGGTTGTTTGTTGTTTTGAGATTTCATCTAACGGTGTTTATTTGAAAATAGATTCAAATCAGATGATTGAAGGAAAAAATCATGTATGCTTTTTTGCAAAAATTTTTGTTTTCTATGGACGCAGAACGGGCTCATTATGCAGGTTTAAAAAGTTTGCAATTAGCCCATCGTTTAGGTTGGAATTATTTTGCACCCAAAGCACCGTCCATGCCTTGTCGTTTAATGGGCTTGGATTTGCCAAATCCTGTGGGTTTGGCTGCTGGTTTGGATAAAAACGGTGAATACATTCAAGCTTTGGCAGGTTTAGGTTTTGGTTTTATCGAAGTGGGTACAGTAACGCCAAAACCACAAGATGGAAATCCCCAGCCAAGATTATTCAGGGTGCCTCTTCATCAGGCGGTGGTCAATCGTATGGGATTTAACAATGCTGGGATTGATGCTTTGTTGCATCATGTGAAAAAAGCCAATTATTCAGGAGTTTTAGGTATCAATATCGGCAAAAATGCTACTACGCCGATTGAAAATGCAGTTGATGATTATTTGATTTGTTTAGAAAAAGCCTTTCAGGTTGCATCATACATTACCATCAACATTTCATCACCTAATACCCAAAATTTACGAAATTTGCAGCAAAAAGATGAATTGACACAATTATTAGGCACCCTGAAAAAACGGCAATTAGAATTGGCGGATCAACATCAACGCTATGTGCCGATTGCAGTTAAAATTGCTCCTGATTTAGATGAGAAACAAATTCAATCCATTGCCAAGATTGTTCGTCATGTGGAAATGGATGGGGTGATTGCTACCAATACTACGATTGATAAAGCTGTTTTAGGAGATCATCCGTTATCACAAGAAAATGGTGGACTTTCAGGAAAACCACTGAAAGAACCTGCTAATCGCGTATTGCGAATTTTGTCCAGACATTTAAATCCAGCAGGCAGCAAGCCGATTGATATTATTGGAGTTGGTGGTATTTTTTCAGGTCAAGACGCGGCAGAAAAAATTCAGTTAGGAGCGACTGCTGTGCAAATGTATACGGGATTGGTTTATCAGGGACCAAAATTGATACATGAAGCAATTTCCAAGATTAAAGAAATCAACTTTCAGGCAACCTGAAAACGATTTAAGCAGTTTATGATACAATTTCAAGTCTGTTTTTGAACCTGATTTGAAGTCCATGAAAGCATTAAGCACCAAGAAAAAAACTTCTAAAACCGTCAGTACGGTCGATCGTATTGCCGATGCGTCTTTGATGTTGTTTAATCAGCATGGGGAACGCAATATCACTACAAATCATATTGCTGAACATCTTAAAATGAGTGCAGGCAACTTGTATTATCACTTCCGCAATAAAGAGGAAATTATTTTTAGATTATTTAATCGTTATCGAGATAATATACTGTCTTTTATTAACGAAAATCCAGAACCATCTACACCGCAGGAATTACACGACCTCGTTGTGTACATACTGGATATCATGTGGGAATACCGTTTTTTGTTTTCAGATGTTACTAATTTATTGGCACGAGATCATGAATTGGAAAATGAATACACCAATTTCACTATCAATAAAGTATCTCCCACTATTCGTGCTTATTTAATACACTTAATTGATCTTAAAATGGTAAATATGGATCAATTAGATATCGCCATATTTATTTCTAATTTCTGGTTGGTGATTAAACATTGGTTCTACTTTGATAAAAGTTTGCATCACAATGTATTAGATAAACATTCTAAATTACGCGGTATTAAAAATATTTTGGGTATGCTTCGTCCCTATGTTGTTCCAGAAAAACGACAGGATTACGATGCGATTCTTTTAAATTATATGTTGCTTTAAGTTTGACAGGATATAACCTATGGCTCAATATGTTTATTCTATGTTGCGTGTGTCTAAAACCGTGCCGCCGCAAAAGCAGATTATTAAGGATATTTCGCTGTCCTTTTTTCCTGGTGCGAAAATCGGTTTGTTAGGCTTAAATGGGGCGGGTAAATCCACTGTTTTACGCATTATGGCAGGCGTGGATAAAGATTTTGACGGTGAAGCCGTACCGATGTCAGGCATTAAAATCGGCTATCTGCCACAAGAGCCAGAGTTAGACCCTGATAAAACCGTGCGTGAAGAAGTGGAAAGCGGTTTGGGCGAAGTCGCTCATGCCAAAAAACGCTTGGACGAAGTGTATGCGGCGTATGCCGAGCCTGATGCGGATTTTGACGCTTTGGCAGAAGAACAGGCGAAGTTGGAAGCAATTATTGCCGCAGGTGGTGCGGATAGTGGGGCAGAGCATTTGTTGGAAATTGCCGCAGACGCTTTACGCCTGCCTGAATGGGACGCAAAAATTGCTCATTTATCGGGCGGTGAAAAACGGCGTGTGGCGTTGTGTCGCCTGCTTTTAAGTCAGCCTGATATGCTGCTTTTAGACGAGCCGACTAATCACTTGGACGCAGAAAGTGTGGAGTGGTTGGAACAATTTTTGGTGCGTTTTCCTGGCACTGTGGTTGCGGTAACGCATGACCGTTATTTCTTGGATAACGCCGCCGAGTGGATTTTAGAGTTGGATAGAGGACACGGCATTCCGTGGCAGGGCAATTATTCTTCGTGGTTGGAACAAAAAGAGGCTCGTTTGGCAACAGAAGCCAAGCAGGAGGCGGCTCGTATTAAAGCGATGAAACAGGAATTAGAATGGGTTCGGCAAAACGCCAAAGGACGGCAAGCCAAATCCAAAGCACGCTTGGCTCGTTTTGAAGAGATGAGTAGTTTTGAATATCAAAAACGCAACGAAACGCAGGAAATTTTTATTCCCACAGCGGAGCGATTAGGCAATGAAGTGATTGAATTTAATGGCGTTTCTAAATCGTTTGGCGAGCGTTTGTTGATTGATAACCTATCTTTCAGAGTACCTGCTGGTGCGATTGTTGGCATTATCGGTTCAAACGGTGCGGGTAAATCGACTTTATTCAAACTCATCACAGGCAAAGAAAAGCCTGATAGCGGCACGGTGAGCATAGGTCAAACTGTGCGAATGTCTTTAATTGACCAAAGTCGCGAGGGTTTGAATAACGACAAAACCGTGTTTGACGAAGTGACGAACGGTCAGGATATTTTGAAAGTCGGACAATTTGAAATTCCAGCCCGAGCCTATTTGGGACGCTTTAATTTTAAAGGCTCCGACCAAGGCAAGATTGTGGGCAAATTATCAGGCGGCGAACGCGGACGCTTGCATTTAGCCAAAACGCTTGTGGCTGGCGGCAATGTATTGCTGTTAGACGAGCCGTCTAACGATTTAGATGTGGAAACCTTGCGGGCGTTAGAAGACGCACTTTTGGAATTTGCAGGTTGCGTTATGGTGATTTCGCATGACCGCTGGTTTTTAGACCGCATTGCCACGCATATTTTGGCGGCAGAGGGCGATTCGCAATGGGTGTTCTTTGACGGTAACTATCAAGAATACGAAGCCGATAAAAAACGCCGATTAGGTGAAGAGGGAGCAAAACCGAAACGCATTCGTTATAAACCTGTGATTCGATAATTTTATTTTTGATTGATTATGAATAATACGATTACCATAGCAACTCGTGAAAGTTTGCTTGCCATGTGGCAGGCAAAACACATTCAAGCACGCTTACAAGGATTGTATCCTGAAAAAGAAGTGCTTATTTTAGGCATGACTACACAAGGCGATCAGATTTTAGATAAAACGCTTTCTAAAATCGGTGGCAAGGGCTTGTTCGTGAAAGAATTAGAAACTGCATTGGCTGATGGGCGTGCGGATTTGGCAGTTCATTCCATTAAAGATGTCCCTATGGATTTGCCAGATGGATTTGATTTAGTTGCCATTACAGAACGAGCTAATCCTTGTGATGCTTTTGTTTCACATAAGTACGCATCGTTAGCAGAACTGCCTGAAAATGCAATCGTAGGAACATCCAGTTTGCGAAGAGAAGCCCAGTTGCGAGCAAGATTTCCTCATCTGCAAATTCAATCATTACGAGGCAATGTGCAAACGCGATTGCGTAAATTAGACGAAGGACAATACGATGCGATTATTTTAGCCGCGGCAGGTTTGGAACGCTTGGAATTGAGTGATCGTATTCGTTGTTTAATGACGCCTGATGAAAGTCTACCAGCTGCTGGTCAAGGGGCTTTGGGGATTGAAATTGCCAGTCATCGAGATGATTTACGCTCCCTGCTTGCACCTTTAAATCATTCAGAAACTGCCGATTGTGTGATTGCAGAGCGTTCATTGGCAAGAGCATTGGGAGGTTCTTGCCAAGTGCCATTGGCAGCTTTTGCAGAATGTGAAGAAAATCAAATTTATTTGCGTGGATTGGTAGCTTATCCAGATGGTTCAGAAGTCATCACAGCCGAAGCTCGTGCCCCCAGAACTTATGCGGAATCATTAGGGCGAGCCGTTGCCAAATTGTTAGAAGATGATGGGGCAATGGAAATTATTCAAAGCGTTTTGCAAAAAGAATAGGATTTCAGGGTGCATTCATAATGCACCCTGAAACTTTTTCGCTATCAGGAATCTTTTGTTAGAGATTGGCATTGTCTTACAGGATGATTTCAAATAGGCTGAAAAAGTTTTTAACTTTGCTATCCGTTTTTTTGATTTCATTCTTAAAAGGTTTTATTTCGTTAAAACTAAATCTTGTTTTAGTTTTGCAGAAACGGTGATTTTCGTCTTACGAAAACCTTTTATTGACTTCATCAAAAAAGGTTTATCTAACGGTAAAATAAACTTTGTTTTCATATCCTACGGTGTGCTGGTGCGAGTTGGTTGGTATACAGGAGCATTCTGCTGGCAGTTCTACAAGAAAACGAAACTTATTTTTACAAAGTAAAAATCTTTTGCGAATGCAGTGAGTAAAAGGATTGCGAAGCAATTAAGTTGAAGTTTCAATGAGCCAATAGACGAAGTTAAATGGGCGGTTGGGAGAGTGTTTCAATGGTTCAACGCTACGCCCATTTAGTCCCTGAACATTTGCACAAGCATTCTGCATTATTAAACCATTTGCTTGAATAAAGCCTTATAGCCAAAAACACCGCTGAAAGCATTGTCGTTATTGACTTTGGCACAACAAGGCACAAAGGGGTATTTTATGTGGTATTGTTCTCAATAGAAAAAGCAGCGTAACCTATTGATTACACTGCCTTTTTAAATGGTGCCGGCTAAAGGAGTTGAACCCTCGACCTTCTGATTACAAGTCAGCTGCTCTACCAACTGAGCTAAGCCGGCGATGCGAAACAAGTCTTGGATTATGCCATAGCCTAATTTCATCTGTCAAGAAAAAACTAATATTTCATCTTTTTTGATTGCCTAAAAACAGGCAATTTAAAACAAGATTTATTTTGACGAAGTCAAAATCTTTATTTACGAAGTAAAAAAAGATTACGAAGCAATCAAGCCAAAGTTTCTGCGAGCGAAGTGATGCCAAAACAGGTATCGATGTACAGGGCTTGTAAAAATTATGTTTTTGTTTATTAGACCGTACGCGTCATCTGCATTCACATTTATTTTTGCAGGAGTTTTTCAAAACTTGTAAAAACAGGATAAATTAAGTTTAATGATTTAACTGAATAATTTCACCAGTCTTACCGTAAGAAGCGTCCGAAATCCACCAAATAAAATCTGGAAGAATTTTGTTGATAGGTATTCGTTGTTCAGAATTTTCGCCAGGATGGGTTTTTTGTCGTTGTGGTGAGTCCATGGGTCCTGGAATCAAAACATTGGCGCGGAAACCTTTAATGCGTTCATATTCATCGGCCATAGATAATGCCAAATAATTCAATGCGGCTTTACTAGCACCAAATCCAGCCCAAAAAGCCTGTGGCTTTAAAGCATGTGATTCGCCAACAAAAATAATGGAGGTACTTTCATTCTGTTCAAATAAAGGCAAAAAGGCACGCGTTAATCCCATAGGAGCAACCACATTGATGCGATATTGATTGATCCATTCGTCTACTGTTTGAAATTTAATCGGCGATATAGCGTACAAATAAGCGGCACAATGCACAATGCCATCTAAACGCTTGGTTTGTTGAAAAATGGTTTCCGCTAACTGATTGAATTTTTCTTCATCTGCCGTGAGTAAATCAAAAGAAATAGCATAAGGTTCAGGGAAGCCTGCTTCTACAATGCGGTCATAAATGTGTTCTAAACGGCGATTATTGCGTCCTAAAAGAACAACTGTTGCTCCTGCTTCGGCGTAAGCAAAAGCCACTTCTGCACCAATTCCCTGTGATGCACCTGTAATGAGAATCACCTTATCTTTTAAGACTTTATCCATTATTGCTTCCTTATTAAAAACTTTCAGGCTGCCTTTTAATATTCACACAGGCAACCTGAAACAAAGTTCGGGGTAAGCTAAAACATTAATATTTCAGGCAGCCTGAAAAAAGTGTTTCAGGCTGCCTGAAAACCTTACAAACTATAATACATCTCAAATTCCAAAGGATGTGGTGCCATTTGCATACGGCGGACATCTTCTTCTTTGAGTGCAATATAACTCGCAATCCAGTCCTTGCTAAACACACCGCCACGCAGTAAAAATTCGTGGTCGGCTTTGAGTGCGTTCAAGGCTTCTTCCAAAGACGCACACACGGTTGGCACAAGTGCGTCTTCTTCGGGCGGTAAATCATACAAATTTTTATCCGCAGGGTCGCCTGGGTGAATTTTGTTCTGCACGCCGTCCAAACCTGCCATTAACAAGGCAGCAAAGGCTAAATAAGGGTTCGCTGTGGGGTCTGGAAAGCGTGCTTCAATGCGGCGTGCTTTACTCGACATCACATGCGGAATACGAATGGACGCAGAACGATTGCGTGCAGAATAGGCTAACTTCACAGGGGCCTCAAAGTGTGGCACCAAGCGTTTGTAAGAGTTAGTCGATGGATTGGTAATGGCGTTCAAGGCTTTGGCGTGCTTAATAATGCCGCCGATATAATATAAAGCAAAGTCCGACAAACCTGCGTAACCGTCCCCAGAAAACAGATTCTGCCCATTTTTCCACACCGATTGGTGAATGTGCATACCCGAACCATTATCGCCCATTACAGGTTTGGGCATAAAAGTGGCGGTTTTGCCATAATTATGAGCAACATTGTGAATAATGTATTTCATATCTTGCGTTTGGTCAGCACGGCGAACGAGTGTATCGAATTTAGTGCCGATTTCTAATTGCCCCGCATTGCCCACTTCGTGATGATGCACTTCCACAGGAATACCGATTTCTTCTAATAAAAGAACCATTTGCGAACGCATATCTTGCGTGGCATCGACTGGCGGCACGGGAAAATAGCCGCCTTTAACCCTATTGCGATGACCTGTGTTTTGTTCATCATACGATTTGCCAGATGACCACGCCGCTTCTTCCGAATGAATTTGAAAACGACAACCCGACATGTGCGTTTCAAACTCAATGCCGTCAAACACGAAAAATTCAGGTTCAGGGCCAAAAAATGCGGTATCGCCCAAACCTGATGATTTCAAATAATTTTCCGCACGCCGTGCAATCGAACGCGGGTCGCGGTCATAGCCCTGACCGTGTGCAGGGTCAATCACATCGCAGGTTAAAACCAAAGTCGGCTCATCAAAAAATGGGTCGATAAAAGCGGTTTTCGGGTCGGCAATCAGCACCATATCAGACGCTTGAATGCCTTTCCAGCCAGCAAAAGACGAGCCGTCAAACGCTTGCCCATTTTCAAACCACTCTTCACCGTCTTCGATGACAATACGAGCAGGAATGGTTACATGATGTTGCTTGCCTTTGGTATCTGTAAAACGCAAATCAACAAACTTAATCTCTTGATTTTCAAGAATTTCTAAAACTTTTTGTACCGACATTGGGATAATCTCCATAAGAATGGGCTATTTTACGCTATTTACAGCATTTCGTATGCTTTATCGTCAATAAAAACGGTGTTTTGCGTGTAAAAAAGATAGAAAATAAACCAAAAATGATATTTTGGGATATTTTATATCAAAGATTGTGTGAATAATAGCGTTTTCAGGCAGCCTGAAAACAGTGAGTAGTTAGCAGTGAGTAGTGAGCAGTTATTTTGTTTTGCCTTGCGGCAAAACAATTTATTATTAGATAACGCTTCGATTATTCTTTCAGGCAGCCTGAAAGATTTGGGTTTTGACTAATATGCTAATTGAATAACTTTCTTAATCGCACAGATTCATTAAATTTCCAACCTGTTTCGGTACTGATTTTTTGTTGTAATTCTTCACGCATTTTTTGGTATTTGTTGATTTCAATTTCATCATTTGTTTCAGGCAGCCTGAAAGCGGGTAATTCTATGGGCGTGTGATATTTCCCTCCTCGAAAAACCCTATCACCATAAGTCCAATATTGTACTTTTTGAGCCTTACGGTTAATGGTAAAAAAATAAGTATCGTGTTTTTTTCCAAAGAGTAAAAATGTCAAGACAGCCAAACCAATTGGAATAATGCGTTCGGCGAAAAAACCGTTAATGCCGTGTTTTCCAAACAAAAGCACAAACAACATAAACAAACCCCAAGCAATGCAGAGCACTAAATCAAAATAATATTGTCCTTGTGTTTTTGGTATTTTTAATGAATAGCGAATTTTCTCTTGACCACTATTCCATTCCGATAAAATTCTCGATAAGATTTGTCCTTCCTTTTCTTTCATTACTTTCATTGTTATATCCTATGATTGTTTTTGCAAAGGTTTTCAGGCTGCCTGACAATTTCAGGCAGCCTGAAAATATCGTTTTAAGCAATAACAGTAAGGCTTAACCAATGGTGATTTTGGGTACGGCTATTGCTTCGTGGCGGATTTTTTCTTTTGGTGCAATTACGCGTGCTTCGCCAACCACGACTTTTTCATCTTTTTGATTGGTTACTAAACAGTCTAATACTACTTGCCCATTTTCTTCATTTTTTTCTTTAACCGTAACGGTCACTGTAACGGTGTCGCCAGCACGCACAGGTCGGCGGAATTGCATGGTTTGTCCTAAATAAATTGTGCCTGCACCTGGAAATTGTGTTCCTAAAATGGCAGAAATGACGCCTGCTGTCCACATACCATGTGCAATCGTGCCTTTAAATAGGGTGTTTTTGGCATATTCTTCGTCCAAATGAGCAGGATTGGTATCGTGTGTAACCGCAGCAAAAGCCACGATGTCTTCTTGAGTCAGCGTGCGACTTAATGAATCGCTTTGACCAACGGTTAATTCATCAAATGTTTTATTTTCAATCATGTTTGTCCTTTCCAAATAGGGAGTTGATTTTAAGATGAGCAATTATAGTGGAATTTAAAAACCATTTTCCATAATAATCTCACCAGGAAGTTTGTTGCGATGCATTGAAAATCCTAATGATTTTAATGCACTGAATGTATCATCAACCATCGCTGGATTACCACAAATCATAAAACGCGAGTTTTGCTTCTTGAACGAAAATCCAGCCGCTTGTTGTAAAGTTCCATTTTTTAAAGTTTCAGGCAGCCTGTGATGCAGCCATTCGTTTTCATGATCACGCGTTGTGATGGGAATGTAAATCAAGTTTTGGGCATAATCGCCCACCAAAGGGTGATTTTGTAAGTCATGCATCCATTGATTAAAAATCAATTCATTGGTGTACCGAACGCAATGAGTGAGCACAATACGCGGAAAACGCTGCCATGTTTCAGGTTGCCCAATTTGCGACAAAAATGGAGCAATGCCAGATCCAGTCGAAAGCATAATTAAATCAGTGCCGCCCACAAAGCGATGAGGCAATAAAAAACCTGTGGCGGTTTTGTCTAACAAAATTGCATCGCCTTCTTGCATGAGTTGAAATCGAGCACTCATTTGTCCGTTAGGAATTAAAACCGCCATAAAGGATAAGGTGTCTTCATATTCAGATGACAATACGGAATATGCACGCCAAATCAATCCTTGTTCGGTGCGAAATCCCAAACGGGCAAATTGCCCCGCACTAAAACGAAAGGATTCAGGACGAGTGATGGTGAAAGTGAGCAAACCATCAGTATGCCAAGTCATTCGAATGACGCTTTCTTGTGTGAATTTTTCCATAACTGCTTGCAAAAATCCGCCGCATAAATAACGGCGGATTGTTTTGAAGAGAAAGTTAGACTTATTTAGACGCAGCGTCTGCTTTTTTCAGGATATCGTACATTTTGTCTTTCAACGCAAGTTTTTTGCGTTTAAGCACATCAATTTCATCTGAATTGCTGGTCGCTGGATTTTGCTCTAAACGAATGACTTGATGATCCAAATCGTTGTGTTCTTCAAATAAACGAGCAAAATGAGGGTCTTCGTTTTTTAATCGGCTAATTAAATCACGATATTCTGGAAACATAACGCTTGCCTTTCTTAACATTATTAGAAGGAGCCTTGATTATAAGACATATTGATCAAGATTTGAAACTGCTTTATGCAGTTTTGGCAGGCAGAAACATAAAATAAGTGGCTGCCATGATTAGCACAAAAGAAACAGCGTAATTCCAACGCCATTCTACTTTGAGATAGAGTAGGGCAAACAGGCTGAATACAATCAGCGTGATGACTTCCTGAATCATTTTTAGTTGAAAAGCGGAAAATCCCTCTAAACGGGCATAATAATTATTGGCAGGCACCATGAAAATGTATTCTACGCCAGCTACTAACCAAGAAGTTAGCCAGATGTATATCAGTCCTTTTGCATTGCTTGGCGGTGATGATTTTAGATGCCCATACCAAGCATAGGTCATAAAAAGATTGGCAACAATCAATAAAACAATAGTACGCATAAACAATCCATCAAGATGCAGTAAGTACAAACAAATGACTGAAAATAACAATGGAAACCATAGATAAGGCACAGCCAATTTTCACTACTACGCCTACCAAAATGCCGATGAATGTGCCAATGCTGACTTTTCCAGCAGAAACCAAATTGCGTTTTTGCCACCATTCCCCCGCAGCAGCACCAATCAATGGACCGATAATCATTCCAGCCAAACCAAATAAAATACCAATCACTCCTCCCCAAAAAGCCCCCCAAAGTGCTTTTTTACTTGCCCCTGTGGTCTTGGCCCCGATTAAGCCTGCAATAAAATCCAACGCCATGCCAAAAGCGGTAATAATCGCTAAAACAATCAGTGTAGTGTTGCTGATGTAGTGAAAATCGCCTGCATATGCCACCAGCCAAGCGGCGGTGAACAATAAAGGCAATCCAGGCAGGGCGGGACTGAATAATCCAAACATACCAATCATGGTGAGAATCAGTGCAAGCACAATCCATAAGGCGGTCAGAGTAGTCATGTTGTTTTCCTCCAAAGTTTCAGGTTGCCTGTGATTTGTTTTTCAGGCTGCCATCAATCAGGTGATTATATGACGGAAATTTTGTTGATTTTCAAAACTTTCCTAAAAAAGATTTGAAAATAGAAAAATCCTTAATAATCAATAAGATAGATGAATGATTTTTGCAGTTATCCTTGTTTCATGATATAATCAGAAGTCGTTTTTTTAGAGATTGCAGTCATGATTGTTTTGTATTCAGGTTTAACCTGCCCATTTTCACATCGTTGCCGTTTTGTTTTGTATGAAAAAGGCATGGACTTTGAAATCAAAGATATTGATTTATTCAACAAACCCGAAGATTTAGCAACATTTAATCCATACAATCAAGTACCAGTCTTGGTCGAGCGAGAACTTGTTTTGTATGAGTCCAACATCATCAACGAATACATTGATGACCGTTTTCCACACCCACAGTTGATGCCCAGTACGCCCAGTACTCGTGGTCGTTGTCGCTTATTTCTTTTCACTTTGGAAAAAGAACTATTCTCTCATGTTCATGTGTTGGAAAACATGAATGCTGCTAAAAAAGATCAAGATGCAGCACGGGAAGCCATTACAGAATTTTTGCTTCGCTTGTCCAGTACTTTCCCTGGTAAAAACAAATACGCTTTGGGGAATGAAATTTCCATGATTGATGTTGCCATTGCACCATTGTTATGGCGTTTGGAACATTATGGCATTAAATTGGGCAATTCTGCTTCTGTCGTTAATTTGTTGAAATATGGCGAACGCATTTTTCAGCGTGAAATGTTCCTTGAAGCATTAACACCTTCTGAAAAAGCCATGCGTCGTTAATGGTTAAAGATACATTCAGGCAGCCTGAAAGATGCTGCCTGTTTGTTTTTGATTTGAAATTTTTAAATTTATGATTCCTTTAAAAATTTATTTGATTCGTGCCGTTTATGATTGGTGCTGCGACAATCATTTCACGCCCCATTTGGTGGTTTATGTGAATGAGTACACGCAAGTGCCGAAAGCCTATGTGCATGATGACGAAATTGTTTTAAACATTAGTTTTAATGCGGTTAAAAATTTAGAGTTGGCAGACGATTTTATCCGCTTTATGGCAAGATTCAATGGGCAATCACAAGAAATCGTTATTCCTGTGGGTCATGTCCGTTTTATTTTTGCCCAAGAAAATCATATGGGTCTGCCTTTTGAAGTAGAACCTTATCAACCTCAATCATCGACAACATCATCAGATAAAGCAAGCACTCATCAAGATGATGAATTCAATGATTTTAAAATTATCAAGATGGATAAAAAATGAATCAAACACCTCCTCCTGTTCCAGAATATGTACAAAATCAGCGTCCCGCAGATACATGGGAGCGGCAATTATTAGAAAAATTGCTGATGGAAAATTATCGAGAACATCGTAAAGACAGGCTTCATCGCTGGTTGCGTTTAGGCGTTTGGGCACTTTTGTTCCTGATGTTGTTTTTTGCCATGACAGGGAAAAGTAAAGGTGGCTCTATTGCAGAAACTCAATCCCATACGGCGGTAATTGATTTATCAGGCACGATTGATGGTGAAAATCAAAATGCAGACAAGTTGATCAAAGGTCTGAAAAACGCCTATAAAAACGATCATGTCAAAGGGATTATTATTCGTGCTGACAGTCCTGGCGGTTCTCCTGTGATTGCTGATGTGGCATTTACCGAATTGCGTCGTCTGAAAGCATTGCATCAAAAAATTCCAGTGTATGTGGTGGCAGGAGATGTTTGTGCTTCAGGTTGCTATTACATTGCATCTGCTGCCGATAAAATCTATGCCAATCCGTCCAGTTTAGTGGGTAGTATTGGTGTTATCAGCAGTGGTTTTGGAGCGACAGAGCTGATGCAAAAAATTGGTGTTGAACGCCGTTTAAAAACCGCAGGTAGCAATAAAGGCATGGGAGATCCGTTTTCTCCTGAAACTCCTGAACAAATGGCGATTTGGCAAAATATGTTAGATGAAATTCATGCACAATTTATCAGTGCGGTGAAAAAAGGTCGTGGTTCTGCATTGAAATGGCAAAATGATCCTGATGTTTTTAGTGGTCGTGTTTATACAGGCAGTGAAGCTCAAAAAGTAGGTTTAATTGATGATTTTGGCAACATTTACAGCGTTTCTCGTGATGTGATTGGAGCGGAAAAATTAGTCGATTACACGCCACAAGAAGATTTTGCAACAGTTATGGGGCGAAAATTGGGGGTTACTGCCAAGCAAAGCCTAAAAACATTGAGTGAGCCATCGTGGTAGAAATCTCTGCAAGGTTGGGTCTGTATGTTGTAACTTATTGTTAGAAACTCCTTGTAAAATTGGTATCTGTGGCATATTTCTTTGTTGTGCGTTGCTAAAAACATAACCTTTCTACTTGTTTTTCGTGCTACTGTAACTTTGAACTGTGTGCTCACTTCCTCCATTTTTCAAGGGTTTCTGTTAAATATTTTGTGCGATTACAGTGTGCAATATGTTGATTTCTAACAGATTTGTAGAATTTCTAAGTAAGTGCCGAAAAGGGTTATTTTTGATATGATATGACCATGAAAAATTTTTGTGATGACGCAAGATGCAGTCATTTCATTTATTTTCTGTCCATTTTTTGTGAAGTAGGTAATGATTATGGATTTTATCAATCGATTTTTTAAAATTCCCCAAGCGGATAGTTCTATCCGTGTGGAACTTTTGGCTGGACTCACCACTTTTTTGGCGATGAGTTACATTGTTTTTGTCAATCCCTCCATTTTGAGCGAAACGGGTATGGATTGGGGGGCCGTGTTTGTGGCAACCTGCATTGCGTCTGCTTTCGGTTGTATTTTAATGGGCGTGGTGGCGAATTATCCGATTGCATTGGCACCCGGTATGGGCTTAAACGCTTATTTTACTTACACTGTGTGTTTGGGAATGGGCGTGCCGTGGCAAGTGGCACTTGCTGCCGTATGCGTTTCAGGGATTGTGTTTGTCATATTCAGCCTAACAGGCGTGCGTAAGGCGATTATTGACGGCATTCCGCAATCTTTGAAGTTTGCCATAGTGGCAGGCATCGGTCTGTTCTTGACATTGATTGGCATGAAAAGTGCAGGCATTGTGGTAGATAACCCTGCTACTTTGGTTGCCTTGGGCGATATTAAATCTCCGTCTGTTTTGTTGTCGTTGTTGGGCTTTTTTATCATCGTGGCATTAGACCATTTTCGTATTCGCGGAGCGATCATCATCAGCATTTTGGTATTGACGGTATTGTCGATTATCTTCGGTTTGTCTGAATTTAAAGGCATTGTTGGTGAAATTCCTGCCATTGCTCCAACTTTAATGCAAATGGACTTCAAAAGTTTGTTTACTGCTGAATTATTAAGTGTGATCTTTGTGTTCTTTTTGGTCGATTTGTTTGACAGTACAGGCACCATGATCGGTGTTGCCCATCGTGCAGGTTTATTAGATAAACAAGGCAATTTGCCCCATTTGAACAAAGCTTTATTAGCCGATTCTACCGCCATTGTTGCAGGTTCGGCATTAGGGACATCATCGGTTACTGCCTATGTTGAATCCGCAGCAGGCGTTGCCGCAGGCGGAAAAACAGGCTTAACTGCTATTGTGGTTGGACTACTGTTTTTGGCAGCATTATGGTTTTCACCTTTGGTTGCCTCTGTGCCAGCATTTGCCACAGCACCTGCCTTAATCTTTGTTGGCATTTTAATGATGAAAAGCTGTTTGGAAATCGACTGGAATGATTTAACCGAAGCTGCACCTGCTTTTTTCACCATCACTTTTATGCCTTTTACTTACTCAATCGCTAACGGCATTGCGATTGGTTTTATTTCTTATGCCATAGTTAAAGCCTTATGTGGCAAAGCCAAAGAAGTATCGATCATGGCGTGGATTATTGCTGCATTGTGGGTAATAAAATTTTGGTTTTTTAATAATTGATAAAGCATCACAATTCAGGTTGCCTATAATCATCTTACAGGCAGCCTGAATTGTGTTTACGGGGTTAATTTGGATTTATGTTGTCGAATATTCCTTATTTTCAAAATGAATTTCATCAAGATTTACAGCAAGTAAATCAAGTTATTGGTCAGCAAGTAAAATCTGATGTTGTACTGATTGAACAAGTGGGGAATTATGTTATTCAATCGGGCGGTAAGCGAATGCGACCGCTTATTGTTATTTTATCGGGAAAAGTTTTAGGTTATTCTTCACCAGAACTTTATCGTCAAGCGGCGATGGTGGAGTTTATTCATACATCAACGCTATTGCATGATGATGTGGTTGATGAAAGCGATAAACGCAGAGGAAAAGATACCGCCAATAATCTTTTTGGTAACGCAGCAGCTGTATTGGTGGGCGATTTTCTATACACGCGTGCGTTTCAGTTGATGGTGGGGGCAGGCAGCATGAAACTCATGCAAATCATGGCAGATGCCACCAATATCATCGCATCAGGCGAAGTTATGCAACTTATCAATATTGGTAATATTGATTTAACCGAAGAAACTTATTTAGAAGTCATCAAAAGCAAAACAGCCAAATTGTTTGAAGCAGCAGCCCAGATTGGTGCGGTATTGTCCAATGCACCCACAGAGCAAGAAATCGCATTGAAAAACTACGGTATGTTATTGGGCACAGTCTTTCAAATTGTTGATGATATTTTGGATTATGTTGGTGATGAAGAAAGCATTGGCAAAAACTTGGGCGATGATTTAGCCGAAGGCAAAGCCACGCTGCCTTTGATTTACCTGATGCGACAAGAAAATAGTGAAGTGGCGAATGCGGTGAAAGATGCACTAACAAACGGTCGCCGTGAAAAATTTGCTGAAATTCGTCATTTTGTATTGAATTCGGATGCTTTGGATTATTGTCGTCAAGTTGCCGAAAAAATAGCGAATGAAGCAGTACAATGCTTATCTGTTTTGCCTGATAATGAATACCGTCAAATATTGGCAGAACTGGCAACGCAATCGCTGACTCGGAAAAATTAATTTTTCAGGTTTCAGGGAGGCATCCTGAACAATATATCGATTATCTAATTATATATTTAAGCGTTTTGTTAGATTTCTTACGCTATTCGAAAAAACGGATAAGCCATTTGAAGACTTATCCGTTTTATTCAACTATTAAGCATTAAAATAACTTAAAGCCTACGCCTACTGCACCACCGAAGTGGCTGCGAGAATTGCCTGAACCTGTGGCTCTAATCACCCAGCGACCATTTTCCGACAGATGACTATAACCGATTGCATAACCTTGCTCGCCACGATATACGCCAGCAGAAATGGCTAATATCCCCTCACCAGGTTGAGAAGCGGTTGGCATATTTGCAGCGGCTAATGCTTGTGCCGTGCCAGCGTTGGCGTGTTTTTCCACGCTATCAATACGACCATACACGCCGCCCGTAGCATTGTTTAATTGCGACACATTCACAGCGTCATTGGGTCTTACGCCTGGTGCAACATTGCTGATGACTTGACCGCCGTTATTTAAGCCGTTTTGTGTGATTTCCACACCTTGATTACCGACTTTTACGCTATCGACTTCTATATTTTTATTCAATTCGATTTTCACTGTATCGCCGTCTGCGGCAGTGGTAATATTTTTACTGTCGCCTGCCCAAATTGCTTTACCACCGTTATCCACTTCAAACGAGCCAGTATCGCCAGCCACTGTAATCGGGCGATAATTACCGCCTTTTTTCAGTTCTTCTTTCAGCAAGCCCACATTAACAGCGGTTGAATCATCGTTAATATCGCTGAGTACACCTGTGATTTTGCCATTTTGATTGACCGTCAGCGAACCCACAGTGATTTTATCCGCCGCAGTAACCGAATTGAGCGAAATATCATTATTTAAGGCAACCTGAACTTCCTTATCGCCTGCTTGGGTAGTGATATTTTTAGGCATAAGTAACAAAAAAGGTGCTATTTTTGAGTAGCACCTTTTAAAGTAACAAAAAAGGTGCTATTTACTCTGTTTTAAAGATAAAAAATCCTTAATAAACAATATCTTATTGCGTCTATTCATACCATGATGG
>JAGCOT010000017.1 GCA_017645365.1 Neisseriaceae bacterium | reverse complement strand
TGAAGAAACCATTGCCAACATCAAAACCGATATAAGCACCGACAACTACGCCCAATATTCAGGCAGCCTGAACAACAACTTTGATGCAGATAGAGTTCAGAGTGAAATTGATTTGCAGGTAGAAATAACACAAGAGTTTAGTCGTAATGTGCAAGATTATCAGGCAAGGAAAAATGCAGAATTAGTCCAACTTGATGAGCAACGCAAAGCAGGCGTAATCAGCGAAGACGAATACGCAAGCCGTGTTAATGCTATTGAAAACAAAAAACTTTGGGTAAATGTGATTGCAGGCAGCTTACTTGCACCAACTGATGGTGCTTTGGGCATTGCCACAAGTACGGTCGCTCCTGCGGTAAGTTATGAGATTGGACAATATTTCAAAGGTTTGGCAGAAAACAATCCAAATGGAGAATTGACAACAAGCCAAAAAACGGCACACATTGCTACCCACACCATTTTAGGAGCAATTACCGCCCAAACCAATGGCGGAAATGCTTTAGCAGGTGCATTAAGTGCGGGTGGAGCGGAAACCATTGCTCCAATAATCAGTACAATGCTTTACGGCGATAAAAAACCTGAAGATTTAACCGCTGATGAAAAACAAACGGTATCAACCATCGCCCAATTAGTAGGCGTGATTTCAGGCAGCCTGAATGGGGATAGTTCGCTTGACGCTTATGTAGGCGGAACAGTTGCGACTAATGCGGTTGTGAATAATTCTCTATTCAAGCCCAACAACACCATAGAAGCAAAAGCTAGACAGGCTATAATTGAAGGTGATATTGGTGAATTAGAGCTTGTTTTAGAAGAAGGCGGATTGCTTGGGGAAGATTTAATTACTGCTCAACGAACGCTGGAAGCTATGAAAATTGTAGGTGCAGAAGACGCGAAATTACTTGCTTCGAGATATGGTATAGGATGGTTTAATAGAATTCATCATATATTCACCAATCATTCTGGTTCAATAGGAAATCAGCTAATACAAAAATTTGGTTCCAAAGAAAAAGCATTTGTAGCTATTCAAAAAGCAGTTGATGCTAAAATGATTAGAACTGCTGGACAACAAGAAATTGCTGTTGTTGTTAATGGTGTGAGAACTAATGTTCGCATTCATGTAAAAAATGGCGTTTCAACAATTTCTACTATTTTAAAATGGTAAATATCTATGAGTCGCATTCTTTCTTTAACTGAAAAAATTTTTTACTGGCACATCGCCAATAGCAACCCAGAGTTGAAAAAATATTTGTTATCAAATGTTTGTAATATTTATGTCGAATCTCGAGAATACACTCATTGTGGATTATATTTATATGTATCTTCTTTTTTTAATGGTGATATTGTTTTACCCAAACATATATATGGTGAATATATTTCAATCAATAAGGAGTTTGATGCGGATTTTATTATTTATACAGATGCAAAAAGTATAACAGTAATGGAATTAGTATCAGTTCATTTTGAGTTTGATGAAGTTAAAATTGCGTCATCATTGTTAGATAATGTTATCCTATCACCTTGAATTACGCCAACAACAAGGCATTTCTGTTGAGCAAGCCGAAAATGACTTAATGGCACAAGCAATGCGTGATATTGACAAACAATATGCCGACACGCACGCAAGTTATAACGAAAACGCCGAAAATTTCCTGCGAAAAAATGCAAGCACATTTGTTGATGAAAAAGGTGCTACAATGCTGATGTTTGCGAATATGGGTTATTACACAGATAGTAGCAAATACGCCGAACAGCAGGGTTACGCAAGAGAACGGCAAAGATTGTCAGGGTTGAACAATCAATATTCAGCAGCACAACGAAATGCGGAAATTAACGCTAAAACAGCGTCCGCTATTAAAGGTGGCACAAGTAAAGGCGTGCAGAACTTTCCGACTGATATGGTTAATGGCTTAATTGCTATTCCTAATCAAATTATAGGAACAAATATCCCATATCTATCGCAACCTGCACCATATCCTGATGAAAATCAAAGAGATATTGGTAATTGGACAAGTGAGAAAGTTGGCAATGCTATTGTAATCGGCACATTAGGCATAGGAAGTTATGCACAAGAAGTCCGTACAGCAGCGGCTTTGAATAGAGAAACACAGGCGGCGAGAAATGCGGCGAAAGTGGAAAGTAATATTTACACAGACCAGACATATCACCCAAATGTAACTCAACCTGCACGAGTAAATAAAACAAGTAAAGGAACCAGTATCGAATATGTTGCAGACGGTGATTTAGCGAAAGCAAGAATAGATTTTGATGCTTTCAAACCCACAAATGTAACGACTACACTCAATAAAAAAGGAGAACTTGTTACTGTTGGGAAATTATCAAATGGTGGTGAAGTAAAATTAAGACCAAGCAATGACGGTGGTCGTCATCGCTGGACGATTGAAGTTAGAAAACCAAATGGTAAAGTTTCAAGGGAAATTCGTTATGGCAATCAATGAGATGACTTTTCGGGACGCTTTTGGCGAAAATGAACATATACTTGACTTCATCACCTACACCCAAAGCACAGGAGAGTTTTCATTTAACGAAAAATGGTTAAATGATAATAAAATGACTTATGTTGCAATAGATGATAATACTATTGAAAATTATGAAGTCGATTTCATAATCAAAAATACAAGTCATGCAGAAAAATATTACTGTATTGATTTGAATTCTTCACATAGTTATTTTCAACTAAAAGACGATATTGAAAAAGCACGGGAAGAACTTTTTGGTGCAACGGTTTATTCTTTTTTGAACTACGAAAAAGAGTGGGAAGAGATATTAAGTGGATTTAATAATTATTGCTTATATGAAGTGGCAATAATCAATTATCCTAATCCTGAACTTTTTATCATTAAACCGTGGTCAGTAGGTTATAACACAATGATAGCCACAGCACACGATTGGATAAAAGAAATAAATAATATATCTGTGTGGAAAATAAATGATAAATACCCTATTTATCCTGTGTGATTTTCAGCAAGCGTCGCGTGGGCAACTTGCCCGCCACGCTTTTAATCCATTTTCAGGCAGCCTGAAACTCTTTTATTCTGCTACAATCTCACTGATTTTTAAGCCTTAATTTTGGAGTTTTTTATGTCTACACTTGTTACACATTCACCGCAAGAATTAACAGCTTTGTATGGTCAATTACCTCTTGCCAAACAAAATG
>JAGCOT010000016.1 GCA_017645365.1 Neisseriaceae bacterium | reverse complement strand
TTGACCGCAAATCTTTCCCACTTTTCTTGAAAGAATGTGAGTTTAGATTTAACTATGGGACACCAAAACAGCAACTCAAAACATTGCGAAAATGGTGTGGAATTTAACAATTTTTTGGGCTAATCTAATACAGCCCCTAAATCTATATTCAGATTTTGTAAGTTCAGAATGCGAATTTCGGCAATAAAATCGGGCAAGGGACATAATTCTGCACCAAAACTTTTCAGATATTCGGTTTCTTGCTGGCAGTCGATCAAAGCAATACCCGCTTTTTGTAGAAAAGGGACGGCGATTGCAAATGCAATTTTAGAAGCGTCTGCCACTTTCGCAAACATGGATTCTCCGTAAAACACTCGTCCAATTTGCACGCCGTAAAATCCGCCTAATAATTCCTGACTTTCAGGTTGCCTGTATTCAAATGAATGGGCGTATCCCATGCGATGCAAGGTCGTATAGGCAACCTGAAAACGCTCTGAAATCCATGTTCCTTCTTGATTTTTGCGTAATGATGATGCACAAGAAGCCATCATTTCTTCAAAACTTTGATTGATGGTGATGTCATACGATTTTTTTCGTATGGCTTTTTTGAGTGAATGGCTGATGTGTAATTTTTCAGGATGCAGGACAAATCGAGGATGGGTAGCAAACCAATAAACCCAATTTTCGTCCTCATACCAAGGGAAAATACCTCGTTGATAGGCATTAAAAATCATGACAGGCGTTAAGGTTTCCGAAACCGCTACGCAACCATCTTCTCGCAAATGTGCCATATCAACATCAGCAAAAATGCCGTCTGCATCAATGTATTGAATCATCAGTTATATACCCTGTTGCATCACCTCACGCCATAAATCTTTAACGGTCTGATACGCTTCTAAAATCGTATCATCTGGTGTAAAAGTTTGGTCGCGAAGCCGCGTATTATGCTGAATACTGCGATATTCTCGATAGGCAGCCTGAACTTTTTGTGCAAGATTTTCATCAATCAGTTGATGCGATGCAGCAATGTTCAATAAGGCAATATTGCCCAAGTTTTGCGTTAAATCGGGATATTGATGGGCGTATGCCAAAACCAAGTACTGTACAATAAATTCCACATCGACAATGCCCCCTCTGGCATATTTAATATGACGATTTTCAGGGGGATGGGCGGTAAACATTTTTTCCCGCATGGTGATGATTTCTTGTCGCAAAGTTTCGCCATTGCGTTGTCGCATCAAAATATCTTTACGAATGGCTTCAAATGCTTCTCCAATCTTGGCATCTCCACAAACAAAGCGTGCCCGACTTAATGCCTGATGCTCCCAAGTCCATGCTTTTTCGTATTGATACTGACGGAAAGTTTCCAAAGAATGAACCATAAAACCTGAATCGCCATCAGGTCGCAATCGCAAATCCACATCATACAAAGAACCTGCACTGGTCATGGCGGTAAGCCATGAAGTAATGCGATTGGCGTATTTGCTGTATGTTGCCACAGCATTCAGATGTGCATCGTCATACAAATAAACCAAATCCAAATCAGAGGCATAGCCTAATTCTTTGCCCCCCAATTTCCCATACGCAATCACCGCAAAATGAGGTGTTTCAGTGTGCTTATTCGGCAGATGATGCCAAGTGCGTTGCATGGTTTGACGCAACACAACATCTGCCAACATCGACAATTCGTCCGATAAAAATTCAATTACCCATTGTCCTGCCAAATCTTGTGCGGATAAACGAAAAATTTGGGCATGCTGAACATGACGCAAGGTGTTCATTTCCTCTTCTACATCGTCATTGCATTGTTGCAGTTTTTGCGAAAGTTCAGGTTCAATATCCGCCGTATTGGTTTTTTCCAATATTTGGTCGCTTAATAACTCGTCTAACAAAATGGGATGTCGCAATAAATAATCTGCCACCCACGAACTTTGACTCATCAACTGTGCCAGTTGCACCAGCGTATGCGGATATTCATACAACAATGCTAAATACGATGAACGCCGCATAATGGCATCAATAAAATCCAACAAACGGTATAAAGTGCGTGTGGCAGGCGAAAATTGTGAAGAAACTTCCAAAACATGGGGCATGAGTTGATTAAAACGCATACGCGATGTTTCGCTTAATTGATGATATTTTCTACTGTCTTGCAAAGCGTTTACGCGTTGAATAATCGCCGCTGTTTCTGTAAAACCATGTGTTTGCAAAATGGTTTCATCATCGTTTTCCCAGACATTGCGAAAAGGAAGTCCTTGATGATGATTATCTTCTTCTGGGGCACTCAACAGATTATCAAACAAGGCATTGACTTTTTGACGGACATTTTCTAAATGATGAAAAAAATCTTTGGCATCATCAAAACTCATGCTTTGTGCCAATAAAGCGGCTTGTTCTTCGTTTTCAGGGAGCATTTGGGTTTGTTGGTCGTCCCAATATTGCAAACGATGTTCAATGTTACGCAAAAAATGATAGGCATCTAATAAAAAATGCGTATCTTCGGTGGATAAAAATCCTAATTTTTCCAATTCCAATAAGGCTTCTTGTGTGCCGCGTAATTGTAAAGATTTATTCTGTCCGCCACGAATCAACTGAAAAATTTGAGCAATAAATTCAATTTCACGAATTCCGCCAGCCCCTAATTTAATATTATCTTTCAGACCTTTTCGCTCAACCTCTTGACGAATTTTGCGATGCAAACCACGCATCGCTTCATAAGCATTAAAGTCTAAATATTTGCGATACACAAACGGTCGCACCAAATGCACAATATCATTCGCATGCGGCGTAACCACGCGTGCTTTCGTCCAAGCATAGCGTTCCCATTCTCGTCCCTGCGTGATGAGATAATGCTCCAAAGCACTTTCACTCAATACCAAAGGTCCAGAATCACCATCAGGTCGCAATCGCATATCAACACGAAAAACTTGACCATCTGCCGTATTATTGTTCAATAAAGCGATGATTTTCTGCCCCACTTTGGTAAAAAATTCTTGATGAGAACGGCTTTTCGCACCATCGGTTTCGCCGTTTTCAGGATAAATAAAAATCAAATCAATGTCTGATGAAACATTGAGTTCATAACCGCCCATTTTGCCCATGGCAATGACGCTTAAATGTTGTTCAGCCTGCGTGTTGTTTCCAATCGGTTTGCCATACATACGAACATAATAAGCATGTGCAAATTGTTCTGCCTGACACACCGCAAAATCCGCAAACTGCGTGATGGTTTGCATGACTTCTTGTAAATCCGACAATCCTGACAAATCACGCACCATAATGTGCGACAACACAAAACGCCGTAATCGCCGCAAAGCTTGTCCCAAAGATTCTTCATCAAAGGCAGCCTGAAAATCATCCCATGGGGCAAAAGATAAAAAATCATCCACAGACAAAGGATGTTGAATGGCAGCCTGAAAAAAATCAATATCTATCAAACCGTTATCCAATAAACGGCTTAAAAAAGGAGAATAACAACGGGCAGTAGCAATCGCATGGGTCATGATTTTTGCCTAAAACAATGAAAATATGATGGCAGAAACTGTGGTTTGATTACTTCGTAATCCTTTATGGACTTCGTCAATCAAGATTTCACCTAACGGTGAAATAAACCTTGTTTGGAGCAACGCACAACGAAGAAATGTACCACAGATGCCAGTTTTGCTGCGGGTTCTTTTACAAAATCTAACTATATTGAGAATATTTAAAAAGCAAACGAATGATACAATCTTTCTTTTTTGAATATCTTTTGGAAAATTATTATGAGTTTAAAATGTGGCATTGTCGGTTTGCCCAATGTTGGAAAATCAACCTTATTCAACGCTCTTACCAAAGCAGGCATTGAAGCGGCGAATTATCCTTTTTGCACCATTGAACCTAATGTTGGCGTGGTGGAAGTGCCCGATGAAAGAATGAATGCTTTGGCAAAAATTGTTCAACCGCAAAAAATGCAACCTGCGATTGTGGAATTTGTAGACATCGCAGGGCTGGTTGCAGGTGCAAGCA
The DNA here is from genome assembly GCA_017645365.1 of Neisseriaceae bacterium. Taxonomy (GTDB): domain Bacteria; phylum Pseudomonadota; class Gammaproteobacteria; order Burkholderiales; family Neisseriaceae; genus RGIG9985. Next base: position 1,545 of record JAGCOT010000016.1, on the reverse strand, counting down.
AAGGCGAGGGTTTGGGCAATCAATTTCTTGCCAATATTCGCGAAACCGATGCGATTGTGAATGTGGTGCGTTGTTTTGATGACCCTAATGTCGTGCATGTGGCAGGACGAGTAGACCCCATCAGCGACATTGAAACCATCGCCACAGAATTGGCTTTGGCAGATTTGTCTTCGGTAGAAAAAGCAATTAGCCGAGAAGAAAAGAAAGCAAGAAGTGGTGATAAAGACGCACAAAAATTAGTCGCCGTATTGCAAAAAATTCTGCCAGCGTTGAATGAAGCAAAATCTGTGCGGTCGTTAGGATTATCAGATGAAGAAAAATTATTACTCAAACCCTTGTGTTTATTAACTATTAAGCCTGCCATGTATGTTGCCAATGTAGCAGAAGACGGTTTTGAAAATAATGATTATGTGCAACGCTTACAAGCATTAGCCAATCAAGAAAACGCCCCCGTCGTGGTTTTATGTGCCGCTATGGAAGCCGAAATTGCCGATTTAGACGATGCCGATAAAGCAGATTTTTTAGCCGACATGGGCTTGGAAGAACCAGGTTTAAATCGTTTAATTCGTGCAGGTTACGATTTATTAGGCTTACAAACTTATTTCACCGCAGGCGTCAAAGAAGTGCGTGCATGGACGATTCACAAAGGCGACACAGCCCCCCAAGCCGCAGGCGTCATTCACACCGACTTTGAACGCGGTTTTATTCGTGCCCAAGTGATTGCATACAATGATTTTATTAATTTAGGTGGTGAAAGCAAAGCCAAAGAAGCTGGCAAAATGCGTGCCGAAGGCAAGGAATACATCGTACAAGATGGCGATGTGATTCATTTCTTATTTAATGTTTAAAACAGTTTCACCAATAGAATTTATAGTCGTTTCAGTTCAAAATACCAAGACGGCGGTATAAATAATACGGCAAGGCGAGCCAACACGGGTAGATTTTGAAATGGAACGACTGTACATCGCCTCCAAAAACTTTTCAGGCTGCCTGAACATCCCTAAAAACAGGCAGCCTGAAAAATATCTATTCATTATTTTTTTTGATGGTCTGATAAATATCAATAAAATGATGTACAGTAAAGTCTGGCGTTGTTTCAGGCTGCCTGATTAACTCTTCCATACGCCCATAACCAAACATCACGCCACAAGAAACACTGCCTGCATTTTTCGCAGCCAAAATATCATTGCGAGAATCGCCCACCATCAATAAATGTTCAGGGGCAATGCCAAAATTTTCGCAAGCATGTAGCAATGGTAAGGCATGCGGTTTTTTTCAGGCAGCGTATCACCACCAATCAACAAAGAAAATGGGGCTGTATTAGATTAGCCCAAAAAATTGTTAAATTCCACACCATTTTCGCAAGGTTTTGAGTTGCTGTCTTGGTGTCCCATAGTTAAATCTAGGGGCTGTATTAGATTAGCCCAAAAAATTGTTAAATTCCACACCATTTTCGCAATGTTTTGAGTTGCTGTTTTGGTGTCCCATAGTTAAATCTAAACTCACATTCTTTCAAGAAAAGTGGGAAAGATTTGCGGTCAATGC
>JAGCOT010000015.1 GCA_017645365.1 Neisseriaceae bacterium | reverse complement strand
GCATTGACCGCAAATCTTTCCCATTTTTCTTGAAAGAATGTGAGTTTAGATTTAACTATGGGACACCAAAACAGCAACTCAAAACATTGCGAAAATGGTGTGGAATTTAACAATTTTTTGGGCTAATCTAATACAGCCCCTTTAATTTTGAAAGTGTCCAATGGATTTAAATCATCAAGAAATAGAACCCAGCAAAACGCAAGTCAAAAAGCAAATGAACGCTTTGCAAGATATGGGATTGCGTTTAACGCATTTTGCTCCTGAAACGCTGATGAAAGCCAATCTTCCTGAACAAATCATTGCGGCGGCGGCTGAATATCGCAAAATCACTTCTAACGGTGCGTTAAAACGCCAAGCCCAATACATTGGTCGATTGATGCGAGAAGCAGATGATGATGAAATTGCTGCCATTCGTGATTATTTAAATAAAGTGGATGGAGAACATGAAGCCCATAATGCACGCATGCAGCGGTTAGAACAATGGCGAACACGGCTTTTGGCAGACGATGCTGTTTTGACCGAGTACATGAATCTTTATCCACAAGCCGATGTCGCTCAACTACGCACGCTTATTCGCAATGCACGAAAAGAACAGGAGGCACAAAAACCGCCTAAATCTGCTCGTGCTTTATTCCAATTATTGAAAGATTATACGCAAGATATTCCAGAATGACCGTCCTACAAAAAATCCAAGAACTGACCGCACAACTGAATCGCTATGCCCATGAGTATTACGATTTGGATGCTCCCAGCGTTCCCGATGCAGAATACGACCGTTTGTATCGAGAATTGGAGCAATTAGAAAAAGAATACCCACAATATCAACAGCCTGATTCGCCTTCGTTGCGAGTTGGGGGGCAAGTTTTATCAGAATTTGATACGGTCGAGCATCAAGTGCCGATGCTTTCTTTGAGTAATGCTTTTTCACCATTGGAAAATGGGCGATTTAATCATGCAGAAATGCATGCTTTTGATCGCCGTATTGCGGAAATTTTACAAACGCCATATCAATACATGAGTGAGCCGAAATTGGACGGCTTGGCGATTTCTTTGTTATACAAAAACGGGGTTTTGATTCAGGCTGCCACGCGTGGAGATGGCACGACTGGTGAAGATGTTACGCAAAACATTCGCACCATCAAAACATTGCCTTTGCGTTTGCAAAGTTTCAGGCTGCCTGAAATATTGGAAATTCGTGGTGAAGTGCTGATGTTTAAAAAGGATTTGCAAAAGCAAAATCAAGAAGCACAGCATATTCAGGAAAAAATCATTCCGCAACTGCAAGAAGAAATACAACAAACTTCTAATGCAGGGCGTAAAAAATTATTGCAGCAGCAGATTCGAGAATTACGCAAACAAAGCAAGGTTTTTGCTAATTGTCGCAATGCAGCGGCGGGCTCTTTGCGTCAGTTGAATTCTAAAATTGCTGCACAAAGAAATTTACGCTTTTTTGCCTATGCGATTGCTCAAATTGATGAAGATTTACAGCCCAATACCCACGAAGCAGAAATGGCATTGTTGGCAGATTATGGGATTCCCATTCCACCGAAAAATCTGATGCGAGTTTGTGGCAACATAGACGAAGTATTGCAGCATTATGAATACATCCACCGCATTCGTGCAGATTTAGATTTTGATATTGACGGCGTGGTGGTGAAAGTCAATCAGTTATCACAGCAAAATCAATTAGGCTTTGTCGCACGGGCACCGCGTTGGGCGATTGCCCATAAATTCCCTGCCCAAGAAGCATTGACCGTGATTCGTGATATTGAAATTCAAATTGGACGCACAGGGGCGGTTACGCCTGTGGCACGGTTAGAACCTGTTTCCGTAGGCGGCGTTACCATCACCAACGCTACTTTGCACAATCAAGATGAAATTGACCGCAAAGACATTCGCATTGGCGATACCGTGAGCGTTCGCCGTGCGGGCGATGTGATTCCAGAAGTGGTGGCGGTGATTTTAGAACGCAGACCAGTGGATGCAAAACTTTTCAGGCTGCCTGAACATTGTCCTGTATGTGGCAGTGCGATTGAACGCGATGAAAACGAAGCGGTGGCTCGTTGTACAGGTGGTATTTCTTGTGCCGCACAAAAAACCAGAAGTTTGATTCACTTTGCTTCACGCCGTGCGATGAATATCGAACATTTGGCGGATAAACATATTGAGCATTTTGTTCAAGTGGGATTGTTGCAAAATTTTGCCGATATCTATCGTTTGGATAAAAATCAATTACAAGAAGCCAAAGCATCAGACAGGCAGCCTGAAAAAAGTCAAGCGGACAAATGGGCGGACAATATTTTGCAGGGAATTGAAGCATCTAAAAAACCGTCCTTATCGCGATTTATTTTTGCTTTGGGTATTCGTCATGTGGGCGAACAAACCGCCAGAACTTTGGCAGATACTTTTGGCAGCCTGAAACTTTTGCGTCATGCACCAGAAGCCATTTTGTCCGCCATTCCTGATATTGGCAGCACTTCCGCCGCTTCGATTGTGCGTTTTTTTGCCGATACACATCATCAACAACAAATTGATGATTTAATGGCATCAGGCGTATCCATTCAAGAAAAACCGCCTGCACGCTTGTTGTATCAAATTATTCAGCCTGCCTCTTGGTTAAAATATTTGCCACATGGTTTAAGTGCGAAACGCATGGAAGATTTATGGCAAGAAGCTCATTATGATTTAGAAACGCTATGGCATTTCAGGCAGCCTGAAACATGGCATGATTTTGTGCAAAATCATCCAGATTTGCGTCAGAAAATAGAAGATTATTGTCGTCAAATACCGTCAACTTCTACGGCACAACAAGGCGATTTGTTTGATGATATAGAAAACAGGCAGCCTGAAACCAGTATCAATCCCAAAATAGCCGAGCATTATTTTGTTTTAACAGGCACCCTGAAAAATTACACGCGTGATGAAGCACAAATCATGATTGAAAACGCAGGCGGTATTGTTACCAACAGCATTTCTAAAAAAGTACATTATTTAATCGCAGGCGAAAAAGCAGGCAGCAAACTTGCCAAAGCCCAAGCACTGGGAATTACCATTTTGAATGAAGAAGAGTGGTTGGATTTATTAAGATAAAAAAAGCCCGCTTTGGTAAGCGGGCAAAACTTTATCTACAAAGGAGAAATTAATTAAAGAGGATCAACCCTTGTTAAGGTTAATAACAGCAACCTCTCAACGGTTTTTATTGTATAACCTCCTGCTTTAAATCTCCAAAATGTTCCGTCATTTTTCTTCATGATTGCGAATGCTCATGCCAACAGCAAATTGAGAAAAGCCTTATATAATAAGGCTTTCAGCCTTTAATGATACGGTGTTTTCTTGTTGTTACATTGCAACATCAAAAAAACAGTCGCACCAAAATCGGTACCAAAATCGGGGCGGTAAAAGCGGTAAATACGCCACATAAAACCAAAGCCAACGATGAAAAAGCCCCTTCTTCCCAATCCACTTCGGCACAACGCGCAGTGCCAATCACATGAGAAACAGAACCAATCGCCATGCCGCGAGCGATTTTATGGCGAATTCTCAAACGATTCATCAAAGCATGCCCTATCAATGCACCCAAAATGCCCACATAAATCACACACATAGCGACAATGGCGTTGATGCCGTGAATTTGTTCTGCAATCGCCAATGCAATCGGTGTGGTTACCGATTTGGGCAAAATGCTGGCGGCAATTTCATACGAAGCCCCAGTCCACTTGGCAATGGCAAAACCTGTCATCATCGCCAAAAAACTGCTTAAAAAACAAATGGTTAAAATGGTTTTCCAACGCCGCATGATTTGTGGCAGTTGTTTGTATAAAGGATAAGCCAACGCCACAACGCCATAGGGCAATAAGTCATTGATTAAACGATTGCCTGCAAAATAGCGTTCGTAAGAAGTATGCGTCATCAGCAACACGGGAATAATGATGAGCATGGTCATCAACAAGGGGTTGAAATACGGCTTGTTGATTTTGAGACTTAAACGATGCATGCTTAAAAACGAGATGCAAGTCAATGGCAGAGCCCAAATAAAATCATGAATCATGTTGTGTTTCCTTTTTCAGGCTGCCTGAATGATTTTCTGCCCATTCAATGCTTAATCCAACCAAAACCATCACCAATATTGAACTAATCGTACACGCCATGAGCAAAGGGAATAGGGCGTTTTTGATGGTATCGTAATGAGCCATCACCCCAATGCAAACAGGAACAAAAAACAACGCCATATAACGACCGAATAGCGTACACAATTCTGACATCCAATCTTCGGGAATAATGCGAAAAGCCAAGCCCAAAAATAACAGCATCATGCCAATAATCGAAGATGGCAAGAAAATCCATTGTGCCAAGAAGTTTCCTGCTTGCAGGCACAAAAATAAAACGATAAAAGCACGCATCAATCGTGCGATGATAATCATGTATTTCATTTTTTATTACCGATAAAAACCACGCCATGATTGGCGTGGTGTGATTTAAATTTTTTGGGGCTGTATTAGATTAGCCCAAAAAATTGTTAAATTCCACACCATTTTCGCAATGTTTTGAGTTGCTGTTTTGGTGTCCCATAGTTAAATCTAAACTCACATTCTTTCAAGAAAAGTGGGAAAGATTTGCGGTC
>JAGCOT010000014.1 GCA_017645365.1 Neisseriaceae bacterium | reverse complement strand
CAAAATATCGGCTGCACTTCTTGCTGTAACTTCTAATACAAAAAATTCAAGCAGTTTCTTCTGTACAGATTTCTTTAATTTACAATGCGTTATCTTCATTTTTGCAGTCTATCATAACTGCTAATCTAATACAGCCCCAATTATTACTATTGTCAATTATTATCGTACCTTATTTGTCTGCGTGTGGTTATGGTGCTGGAACTATTTCTTCCCAAATAACTCTTGATGCCTGTGTGGGTGGTAGAATTTCACATCAAGAAGCCTTTTCTCGTTTTAAACGCCTTGCTGATGAAGATAATACCGCTGATGCTTTATTATTGACGGCTCGTATGTATGCACAGGGTGATGGTACTTCTCGCAATATTGCCAAAGCCAAAGAGTATTACGAAAAAGCAACGCTGACCCATTCTCGTTTTAATAGGGATCATTTGGCGATTGAAGAGTTGGCTGAATTACAAAAATATGGCAAATTACAACAAGCACGCCGAACTTGTCCTTGTAAATCTCCTACTGGAATTGGGAATTCATTTGATAATCGACACCGCTGCCAAACGCTTGAAGATATTCTTCGTGCAAGAAATGCTCGCAAAACAAAAAGTTATGGTGGTGGCTTGATTAGAATTCATCATGATTAGAATTGCTTATTCGCTTTCAGGCAGCCTGAAAAGTCTAAAAAAGCCGTATCGTTGCTGATACGGCTTTTTGAATGGTTCAAGATTAGAATTTATAAGTGTATTGCAAGCCAATAATGTTGGCGTAATTATTGAATGTGGCTTTAATTGGACCTTTGCTGTCTACTGTGCTTAATGCCGTGCCTGTGGCATCACGCGGTGCCCCTTCTGCTTCCACCATCGTGTTGGCAATATGTACAAAAGAATAAGCCAAATCAATGGTGTGATTTTTGGCAGGGGTATAGCGAGTACCGATAGAAAACCAAATACGGTCGCCGTCAGGCAGTGTATTCAAACGCGTGGCAGAATCACGAATGGGGGCTTTGTCGTATGCAATGCCCGCACGAATTTGCCAAGGGTCGTTGATTTGATAGGACGCACCTAAACCTACTTTGTAAGTATTTCGCCAGTTGGGGGTAATTCGCGTGGTTTTCGATAAATTTCCTGATGCACTCACCATTTTAGGATTTTCATACACCAAATCCGCAATATCAAAACGGCTGTGTTTTGTCCAAGTGAAGTCGCCAAAAAGATTGAGTTTGTCGGTCGCTTTGAACATGCCATGCAAAGAAAGGCTTTCAGGCGTTACGATTTTGACACTCGCTCCTTCGCGTTTCAGATAACCTGCAACTGGCAAACCTGTTTCACCTGTAATGGGATTTTGCAATGCCATATTTTGTAACATTTCAGCTTGCGGACTACCTGCTTTCCATTCAGCCGTGCCTTTTAAGTTGTGTTTGACTTTTGAACGATAATTCACCCCAACACGCCAACGGTCGTTGATGTTGTACATCCAAGCAAGCTGAAAACCAAATCCCCAGTCATCGCCTTTAACTTCCCCATAAGCATCCGCTTTTCCATGCAATTCACGAGAAGCACCAATATCAGCATATTTGCGTAATTTGGCTTGTGAATATTGAGCAATCAAACCCGCACCAAAGGAATGTTTTTCTGTGGCTTTAACCGCAACAACAGGTTCAACCGCAATAGTGGTTAAGCCTAATTGATTCATACTATAACGCAAAACAGATTCGCGACTGTCTTCGGAATCCGAACCAAAAGGCACATAAACGCCTAAACCCACTGTGGTTTTATCGTTGATTTTGTAGGCACCGTATAAATGAGGGGCTATGGTCATTCCATGCGTGATTTTTCCTTTGTCGCTACCTTCAACAGTTTGCCCTGTCCAGTGTTGGGCTTGTGCTTCATGATAGTCAATGTGGGGAAGAACAAAATCTAATGTGCCTGTGATTTGATTGTTTTCTAACTGTGTTAAACCAGCAGGATTGTAGAAAATCGTAGAAGCATCAGAGGCTTCGGCAGTGGCAGCATTAGAAGTGCTTTGAGCACTTACCGATTGAGTGCCAAAATGATAGCCAGTTGCAGATGCGTGTTGTGCCCATGCCAATGCAATCAGGGCAGTACTGATTTTTAAAGCGTTTTTATGCATAAATGAAAGTCCTTGCAGAAAATGAGTTCTATTGATGGGCTTGTGTTGAAAAGAAATTTCAGAAATTTCAGGCACCTGAAACTTACAACCATAAATAGAATGTTTATTCTATTCTACTAAAAAAATTCTCATTTGCACAGATGAAATCATGTTTCGTCATGGATAAAATGGCTCGTTTATGATAAAATTCTTACCTTTCATGACACCTTTTTTCAGGCTGCCTGAAAGAAACTTTTGCAAAACTGGCGGAAGTCAATTAAGTTAAGCCTGCCTTATAAATTTTTTATAGAAAATTCTTTATGACAACTCAATCAAACAATGACGATTACGGTGCAAGCAGCATCACTATTTTGGAAGGTTTAGACGCCGTTAAAAAAAGACCTGGTATGTACATTGGCGATACCAAAGACGGTTCAGGTCTGCATCATATGGTTTTTGAAGTTTTGGATAACGCTATTGACGAAGCTTTGGCAGGGCATTGCGACAAAATCACAATCACCATTTTTGCCGACAATTCTGTTGCCGTAGAAGATAACGGTCGTGGTATTCCTGTGGATATGCACCCAAAAGAAAATCGTTCTGCTGCCGAAGTCATCATGACTATTCTGCATGCAGGCGGGAAATTCGACAACAATAGTTACAAAATTTCTGGCGGTTTGCATGGCGTGGGCGTTTCTGTTGTCAATGCGTTGTCTGATTGGTTGAAACTCACTATTTTCCGTGATGGCAAAGAGCATTTTGTTGAGTTTCGGGGTGGCAAAACAGTTGCTCCGCTTAAAGCTGTTAACGATAGCGATAAAAAAGGCACACGAGTGCATTTTATGGCGAGTGCAGATACCTTTGGCGTTATTGAATACAAATTTGAAATTTTGTCCAAACGCTTGCGTGAGTTGTCCTTTTTAAATAATGGCGTGGCGATTGAACTTTTCGATAAACGAGATGGTAAACACGAAAACTTCGCTTTTTCAGGTGGCGTACCAGGTTTTGTGGCGTATATGAATCGCAATCAAAAGCCTTTGCATCACAAAATCTTCCATGTCGCAGGTGAAAAAGATGGCATGTCCGTAGAATGTGCCATGCAATGGACAGAAAGTTATTACGAAAATTCTCAATATTTCACCAATAACATTCCGCAAAAAGATGGCGGTTCTCATCAAACAGCCATGCGTCAAACATTAACACGCACCATCAATCAGTATATTGCGGAACATGATATTTTCAAAAAACAAAAACAAAAAGTTGAACTTTCTGGTGATGATATGCGTGAGGGTTTAACTTGCATTGTTTCGGTCAAAATGCCAGATCCGCAATTTTCATCACAAACCAAAGACAAATTGGTTTCCAGTGAAATTTCCCCAGTCATCAGCGATATTTTGGCCAAAGGACTTACCGAGTTTTTAGATGAAAATCCAGAAGAAGCCAAAATTATTTGCAGCAAAATCGTAGAAGCGGCACAAGCACGCGAAGCAGCACACAAAGCCAAAGAATTAACACGCCGTAAAGGGATCATGGACGGTATGGGCTTGCCTGGTAAATTGGCAGATTGCCAAGAGAAAGATCCATCGTTATGCGAATTGTATTTAGTGGAAGGGGATTCCGCAGGTGGTTCAGCGAAACAGGGGCGAGATCGCAAATTCCAAGCCATTCTGCCTTTAAGGGGCAAAATTCTGAATGTAGAAAAAGCACGCTTTCAAAGCATGATTGCCAGTCAAGAAATTGCTACTCTAATTACTGCTTTGGGCTGCTCGATTGGCAAAGATGAATACAATCCAGAAAAATTACGCTATCACCGCATCATCATCATGACTGATGCCGATGTTGATGGTGCACATATTCGCACTTTGCTGTTGACTTTTTTCTATCGTCAAATGCCAGAATTGGTAGAAAGAGGGCATATTTATATTGCTCAACCGCCTTTGTATAAAGCTAAATCAGGGAAACAAGAGCGTTATCTCAAAGATGATAATGAACTCAATCAATATTTATTAACCCTTGCATTGGATAAGGCACAAATTGTTTCAGGCTGCCTGAAATTAGAAGGCGATCAACTTGCACAATTAGCCAAACAATATTTTGTTGCTCAAAATGTAATTGCCAGAGAAAGTCGCAGTATTGATACCGCAGTTTTAAATGCTTTAATCAATACCAAAGAAACCATTTCTTTAAATACGGCAGAAGAAGCACAACACACCATTGATATTTTGCAACCGCTTTTAGACGACAGCATCACGCTTCAAGTGATTCAAGAGCAAGAAGATTATCGTATTCAAATCACGCGTCAGTTATTTGGCAACACCATGACCACTTTCATGGATACTAATTTCTTGGACAGCAGTGATTATTTAGTTTTGCAACATACGGCTGAAATGATGGCAGGAATCATTGGAGAAGATGCCAAGTTGATAAAAGGCGAGCATGAATATTCCATCAGGAATTTTGCACAAGCCATTGATTTATTGATGAAAGATGCTCAAAAAGGCATTGCCATTCAACGCTATAAAGGCTTGGGTGAGATGAATGCGGAACAACTTTGGGAAACCACAATGGATCCATCCGTTCGCCGTATGTTACGCGTTCGCGTTGAAGATGCCCAAGCGGCTGATGAAGTATTTACCACATTGATGGGCAACGAAGTTGAACCACGCCGTGAATTTATTGAAACCAACGCATTGATGGCAGAAGTAGATATTTAGTTGAAATAGATATTTAATTTTAAGGAAAGCAAATGGCAAAAATCTTGATGATTAACGGCTCATTGCATGCAGGCGGTTTTAAGGAACAACTGGTCAATCAAATTGTCGCCTTGATTGGTAATCGAGCAGAGGTATCCATTTTGGATTGGGGCAATGTTCCCATGTATGTTCAAAATCAAGAATTTCCTGCACCAGAAATCGTAACTTCTGTGCGAAAAAGCGTACAATCTGCGGATGCTATTTGGTTTGTAACGCCAGAATACAATTATCAAATTCCAGGTGGATTGAAAAATTTAACCGACTGGCTTTCTCGTTCGTTAGATGAGACTAATTCACGAGCAGAAAGTGCTATTCACGGTAAAATCACCACAGTTTCTGCTGCAAGTTCAGATGGCGGTTCTCATGTGCGTCCTATTTTGGAAGATTTACTGGCATTTATCCGCACCAATGTCATTCGTGAAAATGCAACAGGTGTTGCCATTAAACCCAATAACTGGGCAAGTGGAAAATTAGATTTTAGTGATGATGATATTGCAGCACTAAATAGGCAGGCTGAAACATTGTTGGTACAACTGCCGTAAGAAAACAAGCCAATCGATACCAAACGATCATGGCAATGTCTTTAATGAACAAAATTCGGGAGTATATTTTATGAGTCATATTCAAGTACCCATGAACGGACAAAAAATTATTCCAGGACAACCTATTCCTGACCAACCTATTATTCCTTACATTGAAGGCGATGGCATTGGCGTAGATATTACGCCTGTGATGATTGATGTCATTGACGCTGCTGTGGCAAAAGCCTACGGCGGTAAGAAAAAAATTCACTGGATGGAAGTGTTTGCAGGCGAAAAAGCCACGCGTGTTTATGGCGATAATGTGTGGTTGCCCGAAGAAACGCTTGCCGCACTGAAAGAATATTCGGTGTCCATCAAAGGTCCGATGACCACCCCTGTGGGCGGCGGTATTCGTTCGTTGAATGTCGCTTTGCGTCAAGAGTTGGATTTGTATCAATGCGTGCGTCCTGTGCGTTATTTTAATGGCGTGCCGTCTCCACTGAAAGATCCGTCCAAAACCAATATGGTGATTTTCCGTGAAAATACCGAAGACATTTACGCAGGTATTGAATGGGAAGCTGAAACGCCTGACGCGAAAAAAATCATCGCCTTTTTGCAAGGTGAAATGGGCGTGAAAAAAATCCGTTTCCCCGAAACTTCTGGCATTGGCATTAAACCAGTTTCTAAACAAGGCACACAACGCTTGGTGAGTGCGGCGATTCGTTATGCGATTGATAACGACCGCAACTCGGTTACCATTGTGCATAAAGGCAATATTATGAAATTTACCGAAGGCGGTTTCCGTGATTGGGCGTATCAAGTGGCACGCGAAGAATTTGGCGCAACGCTCATCGGTGCTGGTCCGTGGTGCGAATTTAAAAATCCGAAAACGGGTAAAAATATTGTCGTCAAAGACGCGATTGCAGACGCATTCTTGCAACAAATCTTGTTGCGTCCTGCCGAATACGATGTGATTGCTACGCTGAATTTGAATGGCGACTATATTTCAGACGCTTTGGCTGCCCAAGTAGGCGGTATCGGTATTGCACCAGGTGCAAATATTTCCGACCAATACGCCGTATTTGAAGCCACACACGGCACCGCTCCGAAATATGCAGGTCAAGACAAAGTCAATCCAGGTTCGTTGATTTTATCGGCAGAAATGATGTTGCGTCATTTGGGTTGGTTTGAAGCGGCTGATTTGGTGATTACCGCTATGGAAAAAGCCATCGGCGACAAACAAGTAACCTACGACTTCGCACGCTTAATGGACGGTGCAAACGAAATTTCTTGCTCGGCATTTGGTAAAGCAATGATTGAAAGAATGTAATTCTTTTGATGATTGAATGTTAAATAAAAACCCTTTAACTTCAAATCCCACCTTGCGGTGGGGTTTTTGTTGAAATTTCGGCTTGATGACTTCGTCATCTACTTTAACAAACTGCGTTTGTTAAAGGTTGATACTTCGTATCAACTAAACCTTGTTTTGGCTTCGCCTAAACTTCGGCTTGTTTGCTAACTCAAAGCTTTTATTTACTTCGTAAATAAAAATTTTTGACTTCGTCAAAAATAAACCTTTTTTTCAGGCAGCCTGAAAATTATTGTTTAGAAATATCAATAGCAGGGTCTGGATTGGGATTTTTTATCAACGCTTTGGCATTGAGAGAGTCTTCTTGATTGCCTGCATCAAAGACATTGCTTATTTCATTAAAATTGCTTGTTTTAATTCCCAACCAATGGGCGAAACTTTGTGGAAAGTAATTGGAAAAACTTTCGTTTTTAATCATTTTTCGTTCTGTATCATCACTAGAAATTTTAAGCAAAGGGATGCCAAAATGCTCTTTACTTGGATTGGAAAGAACGGCAAGTTGTATTGGATTCTTTTTGTAATTATGTGTCAAACCGTGATCGCTAAAATAAATCATCGAAAAACTTTCGCCTGTTTTTTGACGGTTGGCTTCTAAAATTTCATACAACAAACGCAAATCATTGTCCGTTTGTTCAATTGTTTTCACATAGCAATTAATTTCAAAAGTTTTTTTATCCGTATAGTTGAGATGGTCTTTTGATTTAAGACGCATGCAGGCTTTGGGGTGAGAACCATAGGTGTGGATGAATATGACGCGATTTTTATCGCTTTTTTGCGATAAGATTTCTCCTGCTTTATGAATTAAATAGGTATCCCATTTTTCCTTAATGGATTTATCATCAATCAAAAAATAAAGAGATTTTGCCCTTTTGGCAACAAGGGTATTGCGTGTATTAAAGGAGCTAAATTTTCCGTGATTGCTTAACCAAAAAGTCTCAAATCCTGCCTGATTGGCTAAATCAACGATATTCAAATTCAGGTTGCCATTATGACTTAATGCGAATTTTAAAGAAGGAATGGTATTTAAACCTACTGTTGAGTATCCATCAACAAAAGTACCATGCACCTGACGCAAAAATGGAGTATTTTTTACGCTATATCCATAAATTTCAAAATAATCTCGGCGAGCACTCTCACCAATCACAACAACGAAATTTTTATATTTTGGCTGAATGCGTTCAATTTTCCATTGTGGCTGTATTTTGGTGTTGGCGTATAGTTTGACATCATCATAAGACTGTTTAAAGAGTTTGATGCTTTTGTCGAAAGTGTGCGTGGTAGCGATTCCAATAGGCTTTGTCAATGCCGTAAACAGCAAAAAAACCATCAGCATGATGATTGTTTTGCGACTTTTTAAGTTGATTTTTTCGGTGATTTTATAAAAATAAAGAATCAAAACAATAGAACTCAATGAAAAAATGAGGTACTTCAACGGCAAAGTTTTCGCAAACTCATTGGCTTCACTGCCATAAGTACCCCAAATGGCAAAAACAAAGGATTCGTTGATTTCGCCGTAAAGTAAGCCAATAGGGGCATAAAAACATAAGAAGAAAAAATAAAGAATATCCAAAAACCTTTTTTAAAATGCAAAAAAAGTAAAGAGGACAGTGTTAAATACAGGATATTGACATACAAAGGAACGCCACTTGATAAATGAAGTCTTCCCGTGCCAATAGTAAGATAAGTGCTGATTAAAATAAGGGCAATAACGATAAAGGGATATTTTTTGCTCATCATTGATATTGATTGTTATGGGGATTAAGGTGGCGGCGTTAGGGCTTGCTTTGTCAAGCAAGCCCTTTAAGAGTACTCTTAAAGGCAATGCTGACGACTGATTCAAATTTTCAGGCAGCCTGAAAATGGTGAGTACTTCGTTGATTTATGGCATTCAAGTTATTTCTTTCAATAACTTAAACCTTGATACAATCGCGTCTTTTGTTAAATGGGATTTATGCCACGATGTTTTCAGGCAGCCTGAAAAATTATTTTGTGCGAATCAATCGTTTTTTTCATGAGATTACGGCACATCATTATGATGGCTCGGTTTCTTGCGTGTTGGGTTGTCGTGTGTGCGATACCGAAAATCATGTGCATCTCAAAAATGGTGAAGAAGCTTTGTGTGTATGCTGTGGTCATCGTTTGATGCGAATTGAATCGGACCCCTATCGTTTGCCTGTTTTGTATTCGTTGGTGGCTTTGCTTTTGATTCTGCCTGTTACGCTTAATTTCTTTTTAGGCATGCATATGCCAGGTGCGGCGGCTTATTTGACCTTACCTGCCATGATGTATAGTCTGCTTTTTCGCGATTATGGCTTTTTGGCCAATACCATGTTTTTTTTCGTTTTTTCTACACCGCTGATTTTTCTTGGATTGCTGTTGTATGTTTATGGTGCATTATGGACGCAAACGGATCGTCCTTTTTTGATTACGGCAACTCATTGGTTGTTTCGATTAAAATCGTGGTTGATGGTAGATATTTTTGCGGTAGCCTCTTTGGTGGCTTTGGTGAAAATTAGGGCGGTATCGTCCGTAGATTTTGGTTTGGCGTTTTTCCTATTGCCTGTATTGGCTTTATTATTGGCAAGAATTTCTTTAAGTTTATCGCCGCCGTGGATTTATCGCCGTGTGGCGAGAATTCGTCAAGTTCGTGTTCAAACCCAAGCGAATGGAGAGAATCATCATACTTGTATGTATTGTTCTTTCAGGCAGCCTGAACATTTAACGCATTGTATGGCGTGTCATCGCCGTTTATCGCCCCGCCGCCCGCACAGTTTGCAACTGTCTTTGGCATTTTTAGTGGCGGCGATTGTATTTTATTTGCCGTCCAATATCTTGCCGATTATGATTACTGAAAATCCAACTGCTGTCATTGTTAGTCGTATTTTGGATGGTGTTTTTACTCTATGGAATCAAGGCGACCATTTTATTGCGGTGATTATTTTTACTGCCAGCGTTGCCATTCCTTTTTTTAAAATTGTTGGCATGATTGTTTTATTATGGGCAGCACGCTTTAAACATCCCTTTTCCATACCATTTTTATCGCATTTGTATCGCATCATTGAGATTATTGGTCGTTGGTCGATGATTGATGTTTTTGTCATTATCATGCTGATGGCAACCTTTGCAACGCCCGTAGCACGCGTAACGCCTGGTGCTGCGGTGATCTATTTTACAGCGGTGGTATTATTGATGATGCTGTCTGCTTATTTTTTTGATGTACGCTTATTGTGGGAACAACATGACAAATCAAACAACTGAAAACGAAGCTCGCCGCCGCCCAGTATCGATTATTTCTGCCGTGTGGCTGATTCCATTAACGGCTTTAATCATTGGGTTATGGCTGATGGTTACAGCGATTTTACAAAGGGGCGAAGAAATTACCCTGCGAGTTCCCAATGCAGACGGAATTCAAGAAGGTTCAACCGTTATCAAATTATTGAATGTGGAAGTAGGGCGGATTACTAAAATTGCTTTGAATGAACAGCGAGATGGCGTGATTTTGACTGCGAAAATCAATGCGGACATTCAAGATTTATTGCGTGATGATACGCAATTTCGTATTGTTCGTCCTCGCATTGATCGTTCTGGGATTTCAGGTTTATCTACTTTGGTATCAGGGGTTTATATTGACATGGTGGGCGGTCAGTCGCAAAAACGACAGCAGGATTTTGTCATTACTGATGCGACCACTTTATCGCAATACACCAATCAAGAAGGTGTTTTTATTCGTTTGGAGGGCGATGCTGATAAGTTAATTCCAGCAGGTTCCCCTGTTTTGTATCATCAAATCGAAGTGGGTGAAGTAGAATCAGTGCGTTTTCAGCCAGAAACTTTAAAAACAGAATATCGACTTTTTATTGCCGCCCCCAATCATCATTTGATTGGCAAAAATACAAAATTTTGGCGTGATGACGGCGTGCGAGTGGGCTTGGAAAGAGACAGCATTTCTATTCAAACGCCATCACTCAGCACCTTGCTTACAGGGGCGATTACTTTTGATAATCCCAAAGAAGGTCAGGGGCAGGCGGTTACCACGCAAGATGTTTTTACATTGCATCAGCAGAAAAATCAAATTCCAAGCAGCGTGAATGAACAAGCCATTTATCGAGTAGCCTTTTTTCAACAGAATATTCGTGGTTTGCAAGCGGGAGCAGCGGTGATGTATCAAGGCGTGGAAGTAGGGCGAGTGGTGGCTTCTCCTTATTTTACCCATCAAGAAAAAGCACACTTGTTTGAACATCAGCATATTCCTGTTTTATTTTATTTAGATCCACATTTATTTGTTGATGGGCAAGGGCATATTGACCAAGAATCTTGGAAAAAATCAGTTTCCAAAGCACTCAATCAACAGCTGGCGGTTTCGGTTGCTACCAGTAATCTTATTTCAGGCAGCCTGAATTTAGAATTGGGCAATAAAAAAGGGAAGATTTATTTTCCGCATCAGCAATATGGCGATTATGCCGTTATTGGCACCATGCACGGTGGACTGGACGAAATGCAGCATAGTTTGAACGCTTTGTTGGATAAATTCAATCAACTTCCTTTGGAAAAAACATTGAGCGAACTCAATCAAACGCTGGTAGAAATCAAACATTTAACCGCTTCCAAAGAAGTACACGCATTGCCCAAAGATATTCAAGAAACATTGGCAGAGTTGAGAACTACACTCAAAGGCATTGGTCCTGATGCACCAATTTATCACAACGCACAAAATACGCTGAATAAATTGGATAATGTACTCAAAACTATGGACGAACAGCCGAATAGTTTGATTTTTAACAAGAAAATGATAGATCCTATTCCCAAAGGATATGAAAATTCTCATGGGGAATAAGTTTCAGCCTATTGATATTCAGTAAGTATAACTGTTTCATCCTACTTTTAAATGTCGAAATAAGATAAAATACGCGTTTCATTTAAACATTGTTTT
Source organism: Neisseriaceae bacterium (assembly GCA_017645365.1). Classification (GTDB taxonomy): domain Bacteria; phylum Pseudomonadota; class Gammaproteobacteria; order Burkholderiales; family Neisseriaceae; genus RGIG9985. Next base: position 8,421 of record JAGCOT010000014.1, on the reverse strand, counting down.
TTCATGATGACAAAATTTATTTTTATCACAGGCGGTGTGATTTCTTCTTTGGGTAAAGGTATTGCGGCGGCTTCAACGGCGGCGATTTTGGAATCTCGTGGCTTGAAAGTTACCATGCTGAAACTTGACCCTTATATCAATGTCGATCCTGGCACGATGAGCCCGTTTCAGCACGGCGAAGTGTTTGTTACCGATGACGGTGCGGAAACCGATTTGGACTTGGGACATTACGAACGCTTTATTGACGCAACCATGACTCGCCGCAACAATTTTACCGCAGGGCAAGTTTATGAAAGTGTAATTGCCAAAGAACGGCGTGGCGATTATTTGGGCAGAACCGTGCAGGTCATTCCGCATATTACCGATGAAATCAAACGCAAAATTCACGCAGGGGCGGAAGGTTACGATGTGGCTTTGGTTGAAATCGGCGGCACAGTGGGCGATATTGAATCGCTGCCGTTTTTGGAAGCCATTCGCCAAATGCGAACGCAGTTAGGACGCAATAATACATTTTATATTCATCTGTCGTATGTGCCTTATATTGCGGCAGCGGGCGAAATCAAAACCAAGCCCACGCAACACTCGGTAAAAGAATTGCGGAGTATCGGTATTCAGCCTGATATGCTGATTTGCCGTATGGATAGACCTTTGCCTGATGATGAAAAACGCAAAATTGCCCTGTTTTGTAATGTCGAAGAGCGGGGCGTCATCAGTTGTTATGATGCCGATAGCATCTACAAAATTCCTCAAATGTTGCACAGTCAAGGGATTGATAAAATTATCTGCGAACAATTACAACTGAATGTTCAAGAAGCGGATTTAACTGTATGGCAAAAATTAGTACACGCCACCGACCATCCCAAACATCGCGTTAATATCGCTATGGTTGGTAAATATGTCGATTTAACAGAATCTTATAAATCACTTACCGAAGCCTTAAAACACGCAGGAATGCACACAGAAACTGCGGTCAACATCACTTATATTGACAGTGAATCGTTAGAAAGTGAAGGAACAGGCAGCCTGAAAGATATGGATGCTATTTTGGTTCCTGGTGGTTTTGGTGGTCGTGGTGTTGAAGGCAAAATTCTTGCTGTGGAATATGCTCGCACACACAAAGTCCCCTATTTAGGTATTTGCTTGGGGATGCAAATCGCCTTGATTGAATACGCTCGCCATGTTGCGGGTATGGAAAATGCTAATTCAACAGAATTTGATAGCAAAACGCCATATCCAGTAGTGGGTTTGATTGATGAATGGGTCAATCAAGATGGTACGGTGGAAACGCGAGATGAAAACGCCGATTTAGGCGGAACGATGCGTTTGGGTGCCCAAGTTTGCGAATTAAAAGAAGGTTCGTTGGCCGCTGAAATTTATGGTTCAACACAAATTCGTGAGCGTCATCGTCATCGTTATGAAGTCAATAACGCCTTACTGCCCAAATTAGAAAAAGCAGGATTAAAAGTTGGCGGTGTTTCCATAGGACGCGAGCGTTTGGTAGAAACCATCGAATTGACAGACCATCCATGGTTTTTTGCTTGTCAGTTCCACCCAGAATTTACATCAACGCCTAAACGCGGACATCCTTTGTTTATTTCTTACATCAAAGCGGCTCAAAATACTCAAAAGCGTTAAGCGTTTTGTTGTTTTAGCATCCTGAAACCAACCGTCCAAATATTATTGGACGGTTTTGTATTTTCAGGCTGCCTAAAATAGAAATAAATCCAACAAAACAGGCAACCTGAAAACCTTATTCTGATGGTTATTATGGAAGTTTGGTGTTTTTCGGTTACAATACACCGTTTTGATTTAATTCTTATTATTGTGAATCGAATGTTTGGTTTATTTAAAAAACGCAAAAATCAATCTGTTGCTGAAACTGACCCCATTCCTGAAACCTCTTCTTGCGAAGATTCTTTGCAAGAAGAGAAGATATCTTCCGATACTCATATCGTGGGGCAAGGTTTGGAAACAGCGTCTATTGAAGAGATTTCTTTAAACGATATTCTTTCTGATGAAGCAGCCACAAAAGTAGAAATCTCCCAAGAACAGGCTTCCTCCGAAAAAAATACTGAAACGGATAAAAAATCTTCTCTTTCGTGGGCAGAACGCTTAAAAAAAGGCTTGGCGAAGTCGCGTGATAAATTGGGCAAATCTTTGGCAACAGTTTTCGGCGGTGGGAAAATTGATGAAGATTTATACGAAGAATTGGAAACTGTTTTATTGACTGCCGATATGGGCATCGATGCCACACAAAAATTATTGACCGATGTGCGTCAGAGAGTCAGCCTAAAAGGTTTAAAAGATGCGGCTGAACTTAAATTTGCACTCAAAGAATCGTTATCCGATTTGCTTTCTCCTTTGGAAAAATCTTTCAGGCTGCCTGAAAATACACAACCTTGTGTGATTATGATGGTAGGCGTAAATGGTGCTGGCAAAACGACCTCCATTGGCAAATTGGCAAAACATTTTCAAAAAGATGGGAAATCCGTATTATTGGCTGCGGGTGATACATTTCGTGCAGCAGCACGAGAGCAACTCATCGAATGGGGCAGTCGCAATCAAATTGCGGTGATTTCTCAAGAAAAAGGCGAATCTGCCGCCGTGTGTTTTGATGCATTAGAGGCTTCCAAAGCACGCCATATCGATATCATGATGGCAGATACCGCAGGGCGTTTACCGACACAACTGCATCTGATGGAAGAAATCAAAAAAGTCAAACGCGTTTTACAAAAATCCATGCCAGATGCTCCTCATGAAATTTGGTTGGTTTTAGATGCCAATATTGGACAAAATGCGGTCAATCAAGTAGTGGCATTTGATGACGCTTTGGGTCTAACAGGTTTGATTTTGAGTAAATTAGATGGTACGGCAAAAGGTGGAGTGATTGCGGCATTAGCGGCAACGCGTCCTATTCCAGTGCGTTATATTGGCGTAGGGGAGGGGATTGACGATTTGCGTCCGTTTGATAAACAAGCATTTATTGATGCCTTACTTCCTTAAATAAAGGTTTTTGAATATGATAACTTTTGAACAAGTCAGCAAAATTTATCCAGGTAAATACCGTGCTTTGGATAATGTGTCTTTTGATATTGATAAAGGCGAAATGATTTTTATTGCAGGTCATTCAGGGGCAGGGAAATCTACCGTACTCAAACTGATTGCAGGGTTAATTAAACCTACATCAGGCAAAGTTAAAGTCAATAATCATGATTTAAGTGTTTTGTCTGATAATCAATTAGGTTATCTGCGTCAAAATATTGGTATTATTTTTCAAGACCATAAAATTTTGTTTGACCGCAATGCTTTGGAAAATGTGATTCTGCCTTTGCGGATTATTGGCTACGACCGCCGCACTGCTGAAAAGCGCGCTGCTGCTGCATTAGAAAAAGTTGGTTTGGGCGGAAGAGAATACGCTGATCCCATCACATTTTCAGGCGGGGAGCAGCAACGCTTGTGTATTGCTCGTGCGGTAGTGCATCAACCCAGCATGATTATTGCAGATGAGCCATCAGCAAATTTGGATCGTGCTTATGCTTTGGATATTATGGAACTATTCAGCACATTCCATCGTTCTGGTGCCACCGTTATTGTGGCGGCACACGATGAAACACTGATGGCAGATTATGGGCATCGTATTTTGCGTTTGCAGGAAGGTAGGTTTGCAGCATGAATCATTGGCTTTCACTCAATGCCGTAGCGGCAAAATTTGCTTTTCAAAGATTGTTCAGGCAGCCTGTCGGTAATTTGTTGATTTTATTGATGTTGGGAATTGCGATTTCCTTGCCATTAGCTTTGCATTTAGGGGTACAAAGTACACAAAATTTAGTGGGAAATTTATCCGCCACCCCGCAACTTACAGTTTTTTTGGCACATGAAGCAGATGATTTAGATGCCAAAAATGTGAAAAAAACATTAGAACAAGATAGGCGGATTGGCAAAATTCATTTCGTCAATCGCGATGATGCTTTGTCCAATATGCAAAAAAACATGGGTGATGCAGATTTGATTTCCTTGTTGGACGAAAATCCATTGCCACACGCATTTATTCTCACGCCTGCGGAACACGACCCAGATACCATTACCACCATGCAACGAGATTTGGCACATTTACCGATGGTGGATGATGTTCAATTAGATGCTAAATGGCTGAAAACTTTGTATCAAATCAAAGTTTTCTTACAAAGAATTTTAATTTTTTTAGCGATCACTTTGGGTTTGGCATTTATTTTGGTAACGCACAACACCATACGCTTGCAAACATTGGCACGCAAAGAAGAAATTGAAGTTACTAAATTATTGGGAGCTCCTGCTTCGTTTATTCGCCGTCCATTTTTGTATTTGGCCTTCTGGCAAGGCTTATTTTCGATGATTATCGGCATATTGATTACTGCATGGTTGTTCCATCAATTTACGCCACAAATCAGCGAAATTTTTGCTCCTTACGGAGTACATTTTGAATGGCGTTTTTTCAATGGAACAGAAATTTTCTTATTATTCTGTTTGGTGATTTTATTGACGATTATCGGTGCTTGGTTGGCTGTGTGGCAACACATGAAAGATTTTGCCGCCAAGTAATTTTCTTAATCAATCATGTTTTCAGGCTGCCTGAAACCCTTTAAAGGCAGCCTGAAATATTTTGTTATTTTCCTGTTGCCCAATGTTTAATATTTCTACCAAAGACGGAAGTTTTCAATTAGATGAAAAAGAAAACTTGCTTGATGCATTAAAACGCCATAACTATGAAGTGGATTCTCAATGTTGTAGCGGTTTTTGCGGAGCGTGCCGTATTAAAATTTTATCAGGAAAAGTGAGTTATCCTAATCCTCCTATTGCCTTTGTAGCAGCAGACGAAATTTTGCCTTGCTGTTGCATGGTGGAAGAAAATCTGAATTTAGATGTTTCAATGCGTGTGGATGGGCAACCTGATTTGTTTATTCCAGAATTATTTGATGTGTATCAGGAAAAGTAGATTTGACAAAAATAGTTTTCCTACATTAAAATTACACGCTTTCTAGTTAAGTAACCGCAAACACTTGCGTTTCTTTCATTCTCATCTTAAAGATTTTCCCATTTTTTGTTGAGCACTTCTTGATATTGAGCCAAGTGCGATTCTTTTCATTTCTTTAATAAATCATTATGCATGTTTCTGAATTACAAACCCAACACATTTCCAAACTTTTGGAACTTGCCACAGAACACGGCATTGAAAATGCCAACCGTTTTCGTAAACAAGATTTGATTTTTGCGATTGTTCGCAAAATGATTCAAAAAGGCGAAACTTTTACAGGAAATGGAACATTAGAAATTCTTCCTGATGGTTTTGGCTTTTTGCGTACCGCAGTAACTTCATACTTGGCTTCTCCTGATGATATTTATGTCAGTCCTAGCCAGATTCGCCGTTTTAATCTGCATACAGGCGATACCATCGAAGGCATTGTGCGTACTCCGAAAGATAACGAGCGTTATTTCGCTTTGGTTAAATTAGACAGCATCAATGGTTCTGACCCAGAAGAATGTAAACACAAAATCTTATTTGAAAACTTAACACCATTATTTCCAGACGAGCCTTTAACATTGGAACGCGATATTAAAGCTTCTGAAAACATTACTTCGCGTGCGATTGATTTGATTTCTCCTATTGGAAAAGGTCAGCGTGCACTATTAGTAGCACCACCCAAATCAGGTAAAACAGTGATGTTGCAAAATATTGCACATGCCATTACTGCCAATTATCCAGAAGTGGTGTTGATTGTTTTATTGATTGATGAGCGACCAGAAGAAGTAACAGAAATGACGCGTTCTGTGCGTGGCGAAGTGGTTTCTTCTACTTTTGATGAGCCACCTCAACGCCATGTTCAGGTTGCCGAAATGGTGATTGAAAAGGCGAAGCGTTTGGTAGAACATAAAAAAGATGTGGTGATTTTGTTGGATTCTATTACGCGTTTGGCTCGTGCGTACAATACCATTGTGCCTGCTTCTGGGAAAATTTTAACAGGCGGTGTTGATGCCAATGCTTTGCAACGCCCAAAACGCTTTTTTGGTGCAGCTCGTAATATTGAGGAAGGTGGTTCATTAACCATTATTGCCACTGCTTTGGTAGAAACAGGCAGTCGTATGGACGATGTGATTTACGAAGAATTTAAAGGCACAGGCAATATGGAATTGCATTTGGATCGCCGTCTTGCAGAAAAACGCGTTTTCCCTGCGATCAACATCAATAAATCAGGTACTCGCCGTGAAGAATTGCTTATGCCTCAAGATCAAATGCAAAAAATGTGGCTTTTACGCAAATTCCTTCACCCGATGGACGATGTTGAAGCAATGGAGTTTTTGCAAGATAAATTAAGGAATTCCAAGAATAATGTCGATTTTTTTGAACTGATGCGAAAATAAAAAATGTAAAAATATGAAAAAAATCGAACCAAAAGCGTGCATTTGGTATAAATCTTGCCTACAATGGAATTGTCCCAAGTGAATTTAATGGGAATTGAAGGAGTAGGACGATGAAAAAACTGTTACTTTTATTGATTGCTTTGTTTTCAGTCATGGCGTTTGCTCGCTCGCAGCAAACAGGCACTGTGGTGGCGATTGAAACCAATTTAGGCACCATAGAAGTTCAGTTGGAAGATGAAAAAGCCCCCAAAACAGTTGCCAATTTCTTGCATTATGCAGAACAAGGTTTCTATGATGGGACGATTTTCCATCGCGTTATTCCTGGTTTTATGATTCAGGGTGGTGGTTTTACCAAAAACATGGTAAGAAAAGAAACTGATTTACCTATTATCAACGAAGGCAGCCAAGATTTGCGTAACTATGTTGGCACCATTGCTATGGCGCGTTTGCCTGACCCTGATTCTGCCACTTCACAATTTTTCATCAATGTGGAAAACAATGAATCGTTGAATTATCGTTCTCCTCAAGAACCAGGTTATGCGGTTTTTGGTAAAGTGATCAGTGGTATGGAGGTGGTGAATGAAATCGCCGCAGTGCCTACGACTTCTTATGGGCAACATCAAGATGTGCCACGCAGAACGATTCAAATCAACAGCGTTACTGTGGTCAAAAAATAGGCACGGAATTTATTCTCAATTTTTAATAGTACGGCGTCTTTACCGTACTATTTCTGTTTGTAAACAATCAAAGGAGTAGACCATGATTGAAATGACAACCAATAAAGGCGTGATTTGCATTGAATTGGATTATGAAAAAGCCCCCAAGACGGCAGCTAATTTTGAACAATATGTGAAAGATGGCTTTTATGATGGCACTATTTTTCATCGTGTGATTGACCAATTTATGATTCAAGGCGGTGGCTTTGATGAAAATATGCATCAAAAAGAAACTCGAGAACCCATCGAAAACGAAGCCAATAATGGTTTGAAAAACGATTGTTATACCATCGCTATGGCACGCACCATGCAACCACATTCTGCCACTGCACAGTTTTTCATTAATGTGAAAGACAACGATTTTTTAAATCACACCGCACCCAATTTGCAAGGTTGGGGTTATGCAGTTTTTGGTAAAGTGGTTTCAGGGCAAGAAGTGGTTGATGCTATTAAAACCGTTAAAACCACACGCAAAAATGGGCATGATGATGTTCCCGTAGAAACTGTTGTGATTGAAAAAGTGGTGATTTTGTAAGGTGGACTTATGCGAAAAATAAAACGACTGGGCTTGATGTTGGGGCTTGCTTTGCCATTGATTGCCTGCGGTCAGCAAACACAAAAAACGCCCAAGCAAATCAAAAAGGCCTTTGAAGAAAATTATCAACAATTAGGCATTCAAGTTAAAGATGTGAAACCCTTGCCGATTAAAGGTTGGTATGAAATAACTTTAAATGGTAATCAAATTGTGTATGTAGATCAAAATGTTTCGTACATGATGCAAGGCGATTTGGTTGATTTAAAAAATAAGAAAAATTTAACGGAAGAGCGTTTGCAAGAGTTGAGCATTGTTGATTACAAAACGCTTCCTTTACAAGATGCGGTAACCGAAGTGCGTGGCAATGGGCAAGCTCATGTGGTGGTATTTAGCGATCCAGATTGTCCATATTGTAAGCGTTTGGAAGCAGAGTTTGCCAAAATGACAGATGTTTCTATTCATACATTTTTGCTTCCGATGGATCAACTGCATCCTTATGCAAGAGCAAAATCTATTCAAATTTGGTGTCAACAAGATAAAACGGAAGCTTGGCTTGACTGGATGCGTCAAAACAAAGCACCTAAAACCATTGCTGCTTGTGATACACCATTGGATCGCAACGAGCAACTGGCACAGCATTTAGGTTTTAATGGTACACCAACATTGGTATTTCCGAATGGTAAATCTTCATCGGGTTATTTACCGATGCCCCAGTTGCAAGAAATGATTTTGCGTAATCAAAAATAAATTTCTAAAAAATTTTTCAGGCTGCCT
>JAGCOT010000003.1 GCA_017645365.1 Neisseriaceae bacterium | reverse complement strand
TGACCGCAAATCTTTCCCACTTTTCTTGAAAGAATGTGAGTTTAGATTTAACTATGGGACACCAAAACAGCAACTCAAAACATTGCGAAAATGGTGTGGAATTTAACAATTTTTTGGGCTAATCTAATACAGCCCCAAAATGTTTTTTTATCATGATTATTTCCATTAAAAAACACAAATAGCGGTATCATTATATTCATTTTGAATATGCTGTTTAAGAGAAATATTATGAATCGCCGTCAATTTCTTATTTTGAGCATCAGCAGCACATTATTGGGCTGTCATCATTCATCTGGGCATGCTTTACCAAAAGGGGCAAAAATCAGTGCTTTGGGGGATTCTTTAACCGAAGGTTATGGCACAACCATGCAAAACGCCTACCCTGCCGTTTTAGCACAATTAACAGGTTGGAATGTTCGTAATGATGGGGTTTCTGGCAATACTTCCAAGGATGTTTTAATGCGTTTAGAAGGCATTATTCAAGCACAACCGCAACTGGTTTTATTGGGCATTGGCGGTAATGACTTTTTGCGTCAAATTCCCAATACAGAAACCATCAATAATATCAATCAAATCATAACACAATTCAAAAATGCGTCCATTCCAGTGGTTTTAATTGCAGAACCTTATTTATCGGCAACTGGTCTGATTACTGGGCATTTATCTGACCATCCTTTATACAAACAAATTGCCCAAGAACAACACATTCTACTTTTTGCTGATGCTTGGTCAGATATATTATCTGACAAATCACTCAAATCCGATCCCATTCATGCGAATGCACAGGGGTATCGCTTATTTGCGGAAAAATTATTAAAATATCTCAAAAAACAAGGCTTTTTGGCTTAAATATGGATATTACTCAAACAATCGAACAACACTGGCAAAAACCAAAATGGTGGTTGTCAGTATTACTTTACCCTTTTTCTCGTGTATTTTCATTGGTTTCCATCATACGAAGATGGTTATATCAACAAGGCATCCTGAAAGGAGTACAAATTCGTGTTCCCGTAGTAGTGATTGGCAATATTCATTCAGGAGGCGTTGGCAAAACCCCTATCACCGCAGCATTGGCACAAGATTTACAAAATATTGGCATTAAAATTGGCATCATCAGTCGCGGTTACGGACGACAAACTACTGATGTACGCATTGTTAAAGCCAGTGATACTGCTCAAACCGTAGGCGATGAACCTTTGTTTTTGGTCAATAAAACAGGAGTTCCGATGGCGGTGGGTATAGACCGTGTTGCGGCAGCCGAATTGCTTCTTTCTAAATATCCCGATATTCAAATGATACTTTCCGATGATGGTTTACAACATTATCGCTTGGCACGCGATGGCGAAATCATTGTTTTTCCAGCATCAGATATTGGTGAATCGTTAGATGTTTTGCCCAACGGCTGTTTGCGTGAGCCTTTAAGCCGTTTGCGTTATGCTGATTTTATTTTAATTTCCAATAATGCCTGCGACATGAAATGGGCATATCCCTTACCAGACTCGGTAACCGTTTTAAGTTCCACGCTGGAATTTGGAGCTTTATACGCTTTTAGGCAGCCTGAAAAAACTGTTCGTGCTGATTTCTTTACCAATAAAAAAACAGTAGCACTGGCAGGTATTGCACGCCCAGAAAGATTTTTTAATACTCTATACGCTTTGGGAATTAAAGTAGATGAAACCATTTCCCTACCCGACCATAAAGCCTTGACTATTGAAGACATTCCACCTGATACAGAAGCCTTAATCATCACCGAAAAAGACGCCGTAAAATTAGGCAGCGAACCTTTACCTCCCGTGTGGATTTTGCCACTCAACGCCATTATTCCGCCTGAATTGAGTATGTTGGTTAAAAAGAAATTTTGGTATGGATAAAAAAAAGCGTAATACTTAAAGTATTACGCTTTTTTTTAAATGTTATTTATTCTGCATTTTCTTCTGATTCGTCTTCATCACTGTTTTCTTCACAAACTCGCTCAATGCCAATAAGTTTGGCATCATCATCCAAACGAATTAAACGGACACCCTGTGCATTGCGACCTGTTTGAGAAATATGTTGAGCACTTGCTCGAATCAAAATACCACTATCGGTAATCAACATGATGTCATCATTTTGACCTACCAACACCGCACCAATCAAAGCACCATTGCGTTCGCTGGTGTTGATTGCAATCATGCCTTGACCGCCTTTATTTTTACGACCATATTCAACGATTGGCGTGCGTTTCCCATAACCATTTTCAGTAGCAGTTAGGATTTGCAGATTATTTTCATCCTCTGGCGAAGCAACTAAAAGGCTGACAATTTTTGCGTTTTCAGGGAGCCTCATTCCTCTTAAACCACCTGTCCCACGCCCTGACGGACGAAGACCATTGCCTTTGAATGGCGATGTAATTTCTTCGCCATCTTCCATTTCTTCGGTGGAAGCCGTTTCATCGCTTTCTTCTTCATCATCATCTAATTGATTCTGTTTGGCATAATATTCATTAAACCGCACCATTTTGCCCATATCCGAAAACAGCATGATGTCGCTCATGCCATCGGTAATGGCTGCACCAATCAATAAATCGTTGTCTTTCAAGGCGATGGCTTTAATCCCTTTGGCACGCACATTTTCAAAAGCACTCAAACGAACTTTTTTCACTACACCATTTTGCGTTGCAAATACTACAAAGTGGTCATCAGAAAATTCTCGTACAGGCAAAATAGTATTCACTTTTTCGCCTTCGTCCAGTTGAATGAAATTGTTAATCGGACGACCTTTGCTGTTGGATTTACCTTCTGGAAGACGATAAACTTTAATCCAATGACAACGCCCTTGATTGGTGAAACACATCAAATAATCGTGCGAATTGGCAACAAAAAGATTGTCGATAAAATCTTCATCTTTTGTAGCCGCAGCTAATTTACCTTTACCACCGCGTTTTTGAGCACGATACTCATCAGTCGCCTGTGTTTTGATATAACCTTGATGCGACAAAGTTACAATCATGTCGCGTTGTGGAATTAAATCTTCATCATCAATATCCGCACCTGTGGTATTGATTTCAGTGCGGCGAGCATCACCAAACTGATTTTTAATCGCCACCAATTCTTCGGCAATAATGGCATTGACGCGCTCTTTCTTGGCTAAAATATCAATCAAATCCATGATATGAGCCATGATTTCTTTATATTCATCAATGATTTTATCTTGTTCCAAGCCTGTTAAGCGTTGCAGACGCATATCCAAAATAGCCTGTGCCTGTGCTTCGGACAAATGATAGCCATCATTTTGTAATCCCAAGTTTTCAGGGAGCCCATCAGGTTGAACTTGTGTTGCATCAATTGAAGAACGAACCAGCATTTCACGCACCAAAGCAGATTGCCATGGTCGACTTAATAATGCAGCTTTGGCTTCTGGTGGTGTCGCAGATGCTTTAATCAAGGCGATGATTTCATCGACATTGGATAATGCTACTGCCAAACCTTCTAAAATATGACCGCGTTCTCGTGCTTTTCGCAATTCGTAAATGGTACGGCGTGTAACCACTTCGCGGCGATGGCGTAAAAACTCGCTTAAAATTTGTTTTAAATTCAGCAAACATGGACGACCGTCCACCAAAGCCACCATGTTGATGCCAAAAGTATCTTGTAATTGCGTCAGTTTATATAAGTTATTTAAAACCACATCCGCATTGGCACCGCGTTTGAGTTCAATCACCACACGCATTCCTGATTTATCTGATTCATCACGCAATTCAGAAATGTCTTCAATGATTTTTTCTCGTACCAAAGCACCAATTTTTTCGCATAATTTGGCTTTATTAACTTGATAAGGAATTTCATCAATAATGATGGCTTCTCGTTCATTGTTTTTGCCGATGGTTTCAATATGCGTTTTACCACGCATAATCACACGACCACGACCTGTGCGATAACCTTCGCGAACACCAGCAATACCGTAAATGGTTCCACCTGTTGGAAAATCAGGAGCAGGCAGATATTCGATCAGTTCATCAACAGAAAGATTTTCATTCCCCAGCAAAGCCAATGTAGCATCAACCGTTTCGTTTAAATTGTGCGGTGGAATATTGGTTGCCATACCTACGGCAATCCCCGCAGAACCGTTGATTAAAAGAGCAGGAAGTCGAGTTGGCAAAACCAAAGGTTCATGTTCTGAACCATCATAATTAGGACCAAAATTGACGGTTTCCTTGTCGATGTCGGTAAGCATTTCGTGAGCAATGCGTGCCATACGAATTTCGGTGTAACGCATTGCCGCAGGGGCATCACCATCAACGGAACCAAAGTTCCCCTGCCCATCAACCAGCATATAACGCATGGAAAACGGCTGTGCCAAGCGAACAATGGTGTCGTAAACAGCAGAATCACCGTGAGGATGGTATTTACCAATCACATCGCCCACAATGCGTGCAGATTTTTTATACGCTCGATTCCAATCGTTATTAAGTTCGTGCATGGCATACAAAACACGACGATGCACAGGTTTTAGACCATCGCGAACATCTGGCAATGCACGCCCTACAATCACACTCATGGCGTAATCTAAATAGGAGCGACGCATTTCTTCTTCAAGCGTTACAGGAATGGTTTCTTTGGCAAATTCTGATTGAGATGAAATATCGGTCATGAGATTTATTTTTGTAGAAATAAAAACGCCAAATTATAACATCAAACGCCCAATTTTTCATTGAAGTTTATGCAAAATAAGGTTTATTTTGACGAAGTCAAAATCTTTATTGACGCAGTCAATAAAGGAGTTTGCGAAGCAAACAAACTGCAATTTCTATAAGCCGTAGGCGAAATTAAAATAAGGTTTATTTTGACGAAATCAAAATCTTTATTGATACAGTCAATGAAGAAGTTTGCGGAGTGTAAAAATACAGTTTCTGTAAAGCGTATGCGAAGTTAAAATTAAGGCATTAAAATATTTTCAGGTTGCCTCATTTATCTTATTCAATTTTAAAGATGAATACTTTTCAGGCTGCCTGTTTTTATAAATAGGCAGCCTGAAAAATTTTTTAGAAATTTATTTTTGATTACGCAAAATCATTTCTTGCAACTGGGGCATCGGTAAATAACCCGATGAAGATTTACCATTCGGAAATACCAATGTTGGTGTACCATTAAAACCTAAATGCTG
>JAGCOT010000013.1 GCA_017645365.1 Neisseriaceae bacterium | reverse complement strand
GGGCAAATCCGAAGTTTCGATTAAAGAAAACACCAAAGGGGCAACCATCACCAGCGTGAAAGCCACAGACGAAGACGGCGATAAAATTGCTTATGCCGTGAGCGATGACCGCTTCGAAGTGGTTTCAGGCAACCTGAAACTAAAAGCAGGGCAGGCGTTGGATTATGAAAAAGACAAAACCGTAACCGTTAAAGTTACTGCCAACGATGGCAAAGCCAGCGTTTCCAAAGATGTAACCATCACAGTTACCAATGATACGGCAGATGACATCAACCACGCCCCAGTTTTAACATTGGGCAAATCCGCAGTTTCGGTCAAAGAAAATGTTCAGGGCACTACCATTACTACGGTTTCAGCCAAAGATGAAGACGGCGATAAAATTTCGTATTCCGTTAGCGATAGCCGTTTTGAAATTGATGACAAAGGCAATCTGAAACTGAAAGCGGGTAAATCTTTGGATTACGAAACAGAACCCAGTCTTACGCTTAAAGTTACTGCCCAAGATGACAGAGGAGCGACAAGCGATACGAAGACGGTGGAAATCACGGTTCAAGATGATGTTTCTGATAATGCCCTCAACGATGGAATTGGTATTGACATCAGCGATAGTTGGGTCATGATTGGTAGTATGGATAACCCTGCGAATGAAACCTATCGAAACGATAAAATAACGAATGATGACTATATTCGCGTAACAATTCCTAAAAATAATCAGAATGAAATTCCTGCTTGGATGATCAAAATTGATCATGGTTCTTGGCAATTATCTGACGATTATTTTGCTCAAACACAACCTGAAATAACTGATCTTGGGGGATATGTCGAATTTAGTTTTACGATCAATGCCAATGATGGTAAACATAAAGTTGAAGTTTCTTTGGCGGATGCTAACCAAAAACCGCTTGCCAACCCAAAAAGTATTGAGTTTACGGTTGATACGACACCTGCCGAAGTTCAAATCGACAGCGTTCACTTAATCAATGATCATACGCTGATGATTTCAGGCAGCCTCAACGAAAAAGCCTATCTTGACTTTAATGTTGAATTGCCTACCAGTTTGCCATATATTTCTGGTTACAATCCTAATTATCAGGAAACTGACATTTTGGTTGATGCTGGCAAATTCACAAAAATCATTGATATTTCCAATGAAACAATGGGGGCGGATGTTTCTATTTTAGCCCGAGATATTTCTGGTAATTATTCCGTTTTCAGTGAATTTGCAATCATCAACCCTTTAGATAATAGTCATTTAAGCCTGCAAGCGACCGATTCTATCGAGAGTCAGGGCAATATTTATACTTCTTCCAAAATCATTCAAGTCGATGGTGTGCTTGAAGGGCAGACATGGGTTTATCGAGTTGATGGCGGAAAGTGGCAAACAGGCACAGGCAATCAGTTAGTCTTGGACAATCCTTCTGATGGTGCTCATTCTGTTGAAGTATCACTCTCGAATGATGGTAAAAATCCTATCAAGGATACAGCGAAAAACTTGGATTTCGTTTTTGATTCTTTGGAAAATCATAGCGATATCGAGCAGTTGTTAGTAATTCGCGACCAAATTCAGTCTCATGAATATCAAGGAGAATCTGACGATTTTGTCAGCCAACATTCATTTGTTGAATTGAAGGATTTGCCTTACTTTATTTCCTGTTTAGAACCAGGTTTAGAACATACGGCAAACCAAATTGGACAAGGCATTGAGATTAAATATCATCTCACCAATCCCAATGAACTGACACAATCACAAAAAGATGATGGATTCGATGTGGTTGATGGTCAAAACACAGATAGTTATATCAATTTTGACAACAATGATGCCAAAGTGATTGCAAAATCTTTAACTTTATTCAGTCAATATGCCAATATTCAATTTACAGAAGTAAGCACGCCTTCTGACGAAACAGGGCAGATTGACTATATTTTAGCCAAAGAAATAGATGGTGATACTGCTGGATATGCTTATTTCGGTGGAGATGTTTATATTGAAGGAAATGAAAGCAATATTACTTATACTTATGGCTCATCCTTTGAACTCATTGAAACTGAAACTGCACAGGTGTGGCATCACATTGTTTTGCATGAAACTTTGCACTCGTTGGGATTAGAACATCCATTCCAAGAAGGAGATACTGATCAGTTCTATCTTCCATCTGCATCCCGCGAAGAGAATACAGATTATAGTGTTCTGTCATATACTTATGGAAGTACATCAACATACATGGAGTACTACAAAGACGGCAAACATTATTATGAGTCCGTTCCTTATTTGCGAACTTTTGATGTTGCCGCCTTGCACTATCTCTACGGCGTTGCAGAAAATTTGAATGCAGGCAATACCACTTATGGCTTCCATGATGCAGTAACCGATCAGTCCGCATATCACGAAGATGGCAAACCAAGCAATCATCATCTTGCCGATGGTACATACATTGGCAATATGGTGTATATCGCTGACGGTGCAGGTTTAGATACTTTCTCTGCCCAAGAACAAACAACGGCAGTGCATATCAACTTAACACCTGGTTCTTGGAGCTATATCAAAACCAGCGAAAATTTGATTGATGATAGCGAACGCCGTTTGGTTCTTAAAGATGATGGCACTCCTGTTCAAGGACAAATGTTCATTGGTTATGGTACGCAAATTGAAAATGCCATCGGTGGTTCTGGAAATGATGAAATTATTGGCAATGAAGCAGGTAATTTTATTGATGGCGGCACTGGTATAGATATCATGACTGGCGGTTTTGGTGATGATGTTTATGTCGTAGACAATGCAAAAGATCAAATCATCGAAGAAAGACTGGGTGGTACGGATAGCGTTTACAGTTATGCCGATCATTATCAATTATCCAATTATGTTGAAAACGGCATTTGTATGGGAAGCGGTCGTATCAATATGACTGGTAATGCTTTGGATAATGTTCTTCTTGGCAATGACGGCAATAACCGTCTTGCTGGCGGTGGTGGCAACGACACTATTGAAGGCGGTTCTGGGGCTGATGTATTTGTGTTTGACAGCATATCCAAAAACAGCGTATGCACCATTACCGATTTCAATACAAAAGAAGATAAATTAGAATTGCACGGTATATCCAATGACATCACTCAAAGCAACTGGCAAAATTATCTGATTTACAATCATGATACAGGTGATTTGGCATATTCCGATGCTGGTAATGCAAGTTCTGCCATCACTTTTGCCCATTTAAGTGCTCATCTTGACTTAACTTGGAATAATATCCAGTTGATATAAGTCATGCCAAAGAAAAATCTGTTTATCCATTAGATAAACGGATTTTTCACGCCTACCTGTTTATATAGGCAGCCTGAAAGATATTTCATGCAAAGATATTTTCATAGCAGGCTGAAAAGTTTTCAGGTTGCCTATTGGTATTTCAAAGGCAGCCTGAATACAAAAAACGCCTATCGTTAAGATAAGCGTTTTTAATCAATCAATCACATAGCGTTAATCACTGCATCGCCCATTTCACTACACGACACAATTTTTGCACCTTGTTCGGCAATATCGGCGGTGCGATAGCCTTGTTGCAACACGCGGCCTACGGCTTTTTCAATGCGTTGTGCGGCTTGTTCGTCATTCAAACTATAACGCACAAGCATTGCGGCGGATAAAATGGTTGCTAATGGGTTCGCTTTGTTTTGTCCTGCAATATCAGGAGCAGAGCCGTGCGATGGTTCATACAAGCCCTTGCCTGTTTCGTTCAAAGAGGCAGACGGCAACATGCCGATTGAACCTGTGAGCATAGACGCTTGGTCAGACAAAATATCGCCAAAAATATTGCCTGTAACCACAACATCAAACTGCTTGGGATTTTTCACCAACTGCATAGCAGCGTTATCGACATACATATGGTTAAGTGTAACATCGGGATATTCACGGTTTAAATCGGTCATCACTTCTTTCCACAATTCTGTGGTTTCCAAAACATTTGCTTTATCAACCGAAGTGAGTTTCTTATTGCGTTTTTGGGCGGCTTGGAATGCAATATGACCGATACGACGGATTTCTCGTTCTGTGTATCGCATCGTGTTAATGCCTTCTCTTTCGCCATTTTCATTAACCGAAATGCCACGCGGCTCGCCAAAATAAATATCGCCTGTGAGTTCTCGCACAATCAGAATATCCAAACCGCTCACCACTTCGGGTTTAAGTGTGGAAGCGTTTGCCAATTCTGGATACAACACGGCAGGACGCAAATTTGCAAATAAATTCAAATCTTTACGAATAGCCAACAAACCGCGTTCAGGACGCAGTGGGCGGTCTAATGTATCATACTGGGGCGAGCCCACTGCACCTAACAAAACCGCGTCTGCTTTGCGACAAATGTTTTGCGTCAATTCGGGATAGGGCGAGCCGTATGCGTCATACGCCGCACCGCCCAAAGGTGCGTCTTCAAACACAATATCCAAACCGTCCTGCTTTAACACTTCCAAAACACGGCGTGCTTCACGCACAATTTCAGGACCTATGCCATCACCTGGCAAAACGGCAATTACTTTACTCATTTGTTTGATTTCCTTCATTTAAACGGATATTCATGTAGCAGGCAGGCTGAAAAATAACTTTCAGCCTGCCTGCATTGATACGGTAAAGTTTATCACAAGCATTAGGTAAAATAAGGTTTATTTGCACGCAGGGCAAATGGTTATTGATGAAGTTTGATCAGTCAATCAAAGGTTGATGAAGTAAATCAACCAAAATTTGAATGCAGTTAAAATACCAATGCACACGGGGCTATCCTAATGAGGATAGCCCCCTCTTTAATTAAAGCAAGAATTTATTGAATGCCTTGCAAACGAGCAATACGATTGTCCAAAGAAGGGTGCGTGGAGAACAAAGCGTCTTTGCCACCATTGATACCAAAAGCGTTGATGGCTTTGGGCAAAGGTTCAGCGGAATGGGCTTCTTTTAGGCGTTTTAAAGCGGCAATCATTTTAGGAGCCCCTACAAATTTTGCCGCCCCTGCGTCCGCACGATATTCACGCTGCCTTGAAAACCACATGGTGATGATGCTTGCCAAGAAGCCAAAACCTACTTGCAACAGCATATTGACCAGTGAAAAAATGGCTTGTGAACCACCTTCACGCACATTGGAAGCCACCAATCGTGCAATGATTTGCGATAAGAAAATTACAAAAGTATTAACCACACCTTGAATTAAGGTCATGGTAATCATATCGCCATTGCCAACATGAGCCATTTCATGCCCCAAAACGGCTTCTACTTCATCACGCGTCATGGCGTTCATTAAGCCTGTGCTGACTGCAACCAATGCGTGATTTCTGCGTGCACCAGTGGCAAAAGCATTGGGTTCTGGTGAATCATAAATAGCAACATCAGGACATTTCAAATCCCATTGACGCGCCAATTTATCAACGGTATGCACCAACCATGCTTCGGTTTCTGTTTGTGGGTTTTCGATGATTCTTCAGCGAACAGAACGCAAAGCAACTGTGCGTGATAAAGCAAGAGAAATCAGCGAACCTGCAAAACCAAAAATAGCGGAAACAACAAGTAAACCGCTCCAAGTGCCTGCTTCTACACGAATGCCAAACAAACTCAATATGAACAAAATCACACTGAACATTGCCATCACGGCAATATTGGTGAGGACAAATAAAATCACGCGTTTAAACATGGTTTTGATTCCTTATGTGAACATCTAAATATCGCACTTGAATGTCATCCAAATGCTCTATGCAATTTCATTTTGAATCAAAATGAAAACATTCGCAATATAAAGGCGAATGTTTTCAGTTTCAAGTGATTATTTTAGAATTTGGGGCTGTATTAGATTAGCCCAAAAAATTGTTAAATTCCACACCATTTTCGCAATGTTTTGAGTTGCTGTTTTGGTGTCCCATAGTTAAATCTAAACTCACATTCTTTCAAGAAAAGTGGGAAAGATTTGCGG
>JAGCOT010000012.1 GCA_017645365.1 Neisseriaceae bacterium | reverse complement strand
CCCTATTTCACTTGCGAATACCACGCAAGTACCACGCGAGCTTCTTTTAACCACACTGCTCTTATTACAGCCTGTTCATACCACTAATAAAAGTGGTATATAGCCCACCCAATTTTGGAGGGCGGCTATAACAGTTTGAAGTTCATTTTTTTAGTGTAGAAAATTATAGCCCACCCCAATTTGGGGGAGAACTATATACCACCTATTTTGCATCAAAATGATGGTAGATTAACGCTTTTTCGCAAATATTACTTTCAGGTTGCCTGTTGATATTATCCCTGCATGGGCAATGCTTTTCAGCCTGCATATTTAAAGGCAGCCTGAAAAAAACTTTCAGCCTGCCCTTTGATATTACCCTGCATGGGAAATGCTCACCTTGCATGGGAAATGCTGCCATCCATCGACTATAAAACGGTGCTGACAATTTTCCACGCAATCAAACCAAGCAATCCGATACTGATAACGCTTAACCAAAAACTTTGTCGTTTTTGGATACGCAACAATTCTGCAATTTCTTGTTTGAGTAAAGTTCGGTCTTGATCCAAAGCATTGGACAGGCGTCTGGGCAAAGCGGGCAAAAGGCGAGTCCATTCGGGAACTTCGTGTTGAATATTTCGCCAAAAACCACGCAAACCCACTTGCTCTTTCATCCAACGAGTGAGAAAAGGTTTTGCCGTTTCCCATAAATCGAGATCAGGGTCAAGTTGTCGTCCCAAACCTTCAACATTCAGCAAGGTTTTTTGCAACAAAACCAACTGCGGTTGAATTTCTACATTAAAACGGCGACTGATTTCAAACAACCGCATCAATACCAAACCAAACGAAATTTGCGACAATGGTTTATTAAAAATCGGTTCACAAACAGAACGCACCCCTGCTTCCAATTCTTCAATCCGCGTATTTTCTGGCACCCAGCCTGATTCTAAATGTGCACTTGCCACGCGTTTGTAGTCTCGATTGAAAAAGGCAAGAAAATTGATGGCAAGATAGCGTTTATCGTAATCGGTCAGGCTGCCCACAATACCAAAATCCAAAGCAATGTAGTGCCCATCGTCCGCCACAAAAATATTGCCCGGATGCATGTCTGCATGAAAAAAACCATATTGAAAAACTTGGGTGAAAAAGATTTCCACGCCAAAAACCGCTAATTTTTTCAAATCAATATTTTTGGCACGCAAAGTGGCAAGATCGGAAATGGGCGTGCCATTCATCCACTCCATCGTCATCACTTGATTGGTGGAATGACTGAAATAAACATCAGGCACAATCAACATTTTGCTGTCTTTAAATTGACGACGAATTTGGGCAGCATTCGCTGCTTCATTCATGAGATTGATTTCATCATGCAGATATTTATCAAATTCAGCCACAACTTCTTTGGGTTTCAAGCGTTTTCCATCCGCAAACAATCGTTGAATCACAGATGCACCTGTATTCATCAAAGACAAGTCTTTTTCAATGGTTTTTTGAATATTCGGACGCAAAACTTTCACCGCCACTTCCTGCCCTTTTGCACCTTGTAAATTGCGTAAAAATGCGTGATGCACTTGGGCTACCGAAGCACTGGCAATAGGCGTTGGATCGAAATCTGCATAAAGTTCATCAATCGATTTTCCCAACGATTTTTCAATAATTTGAATGGCTTGTGCCGTATCAAAAGGCGGTACTTGGTCTTGCAACAAAGCCAGTTCCGCAGCGTATTCAGGCGGCAAAATATCAGGACGCGTAGACAGTAATTGACCAAATTTAACAAAAATCGGTCCTAAATGCTCCAACGCCAAACGCAAACGCACGGGCAAGGCAACCGATTTCATTTTTTTGGGCGTGGGCACTAAATGGCATAAAAACCGCAAAAATGATGAACGCAAAAGAATGGCAAATAAATCCGCCAAACCATAAGCATATATGGTGTAACTAATTGAAAAAAAACGCAAAATAAACTTCATCATTTTTTGAGTACAGATTCCAACAACAAATGCGACACTTTACCACATCGGCATCACTTCGTTTTTAACTTTTCATAATGAATACAGTGCACAACGAACTGTAAAATATCCGTTTTGCAGCCGTTTCTGAAAACAGGCAGCCTGAAAGACTGTTACAATAAACATACTTAAATATGCGTTTTAAGAATGATTTAATCATCATGATGTAAAACCCATTTGTTCTGTTTGAAGAAAAATTCATCATGTTAATTTTGCTTTTAGAAGATGATTCCTTAATTGGCGATGGAATTCAACGCGGTTTGAAAAAATCGGGCATGTCTGTGGATTGGTTTCGTTCAGGTAAAGAAGGTTATTTAGCCTTATCTTCCGCCGACTATGATGCGGTGATTTTGGATTTAGGGCTCCCTGAAATGGACGGCATGGATATTTTATCCGCTTGGCGAAAAGAAGGTTTGACCACGCCCGTACTCATTCTCACAGCACGCGATGCCCTGCCCGATCGTCTGTCAGGCTTGAATGCAGGGGCAGACGATTATCTGATTAAACCCTTTTCATTAGATGAAGTTGTGGCACGCTTACAGGCTTTGGTGCGGCGAAGTCGCGGTTTTGCCCAAGCCTCGTTGGATTATGGAGCGTTGTCTTTACAAATGGAACAACGCACTGCTACTTTACATGGTCAGCCTTTGGATTTAACCGCACGCGAATACACGCTATTAGAACTTTTCTTGATGAATCGCCAACGAATTCTCACTCGTGCTCAAATTGAAGATAAATTATACGGTTGGAGTGATGAAATCGAGAGTAATGCCATCGAAGTGTACATTCATCATTTACGAAAAAAAATCGGCAATAAATTCATCATCACCAAGCGTGGTTTGGGTTATCTGTTAGGGGATGCACCGTGAAACAAACCGTTTCCATTCAAACTCGCTTGATTTTGGCTTTATTGATTGTTTTGCCTGTGGTTTGGCTGGCAACTTCCATCGTGGCAACCACTGAACTGTATGAAAACATCAACGAGTTATACGATACGCAAATGAGTCAATTAGCACGCCGTTTATTGACGCTACCTGCCTCACATCATAAAGCCAAGTTGATGAATTTAGACGATTTGGTGGATCACGAAGACAACGCAGGCGAAGCAGAAGATAAATACATGGCATTTATGCTTTGGGATGCACAAGGCAAAAATTTATTGCGAACGCGTGGTCATCGTTTGGCGTATCACCCTGAATTACAAGGTTTTTTCACCATCAAAGGCGAGAAAAATGACCCTAATGCTCATTGTGAAGACGCATCTTGTTTTCATAAAAGAAAAATTCCATTCAATGTCAAAAAAAATCACTGGCGGATTCTATATCTCACAGACCCACGCACAGGTGTTTCGGTAGCAGTTGCCCAAAATCTACATATGCGACACGATGCTGTTAAAGATGCCATGAAAGCCCAAATGATGCCATGGCTGATTGCTTTAATGGTTTTATTACTTTTACTGCTTTTAAGTATTCGTTATGCCTTATTTCCTTTAAAACAGTTGAGCCATACTTTGGCAACACGCAAAACAGCAGACGATACGCCATTATCCGAAGAAACGCCCAAAGAATTGCAACCTCTGGTTCGTTCGTTGAATGGTTTATTCAAACGCCATGCAGAAGCTATTTTGCGAGAACAACGATTCACATCAGACGCCGCCCATGAATTACGCAGTCCATTGGCAGCCTTAAAAGTACAAACAGAAGTTTTGGCTATGAGCGATGATTCTCAAGAACAAGAAATTGCCATTCGAAATTTACATCAAGGCATTGAACGAACAGAACATCTTTTGGAACAACTGCTCACCATCGCACGATTGGACCCCATGCAAAAAATTATTGGCGAACCTGTACATTGGCTGGATATCACGGAAAAAGTTTTGCAAGAATGTCATCGCAAAGCACGCGAAAAACACATTCATCTGCAACGCACAGGGCAAGCTGAAAAAGCTTTACCCATACAAGGCGATGCTTTACTGTTAGAAATCATGTTGCGAAATTTAATCGACAACGCCATTAAATACGCACCTGAAAACAGTCAAGTCATCCTTGATTTAAGCCCCAACAGCGTTGCGGTTTTAGATTCAGGAAAAGGAATTCCAGAAGAATGGTTACCCAAAATTAAAGAGCGTTTTGTGCGTCCATCAGGACAAAACGAAAACGGCAGTGGCTTGGGTCTATCCATCGTAGAAAGCATTGCTCAATTACACAATCTTCGATTGATATTACAAAATCGTCCAGAAGGTGGATTAAAAGCAGAAATACAAAAGGCAGCCTGAAAACTTTGCCAAACAGGCAGGCTGAAAAAAGTTCAATTCAATGATTTTTAAATGCTTTGCGGTATCATTCCAAAGGTTGATTGATGAAGATAGAGTTTTAAATATGGAGATTTTGATTAACATTTTATTGTTCGTTTTGGGAGTGGTGCTTATTGGTTCGGGCAGATACTCTCTCAAAATGTTAGATGAAAATAATCGTCGCTGGTCGGAAGTTGAAAGAACTTACATCATTCCACGAGATGTTTATTACGAAAGAAGAAAAGAAACTTTTGAAGAAGCCAAATATTGGGTAAAAAAGTTTCAAAAGTATATCCCAATTCTATCAAAAGCATCTATTGCTTGTGGATTTTTATCCCTGCTCGCGATTTTCTTCAAGGGGCAAGATTTTGGTTTTGATTTAATCTTCGTAGGTTATACATCACTTGCCATGCTGGCTATATCAATTTTTGCTTTTTTTATATCTGCTGATTTTGATCGATCATTACCTTTTGATCAATTATTTCTTATTATGATTTTTATTAATACAAGATATAATTTACTAATGAATTTATTTTGTGATAATAAATCATTGGTTGTAAGAAGTATAGAAGATTTGTTTTATGATTATTTTAAAAACAGATATGAAATTCTTAACAGTAATGGATTTGCAAGATATGGGTATCGCTATCATATCAATGGTAGGTTGTTTTCATTATCAACTTTGTTTTTAGGAATATTTTTATTGGGGCTGTATTAGATTAGCAGTTATGATAGACTGCAAAAATGAAGATAACGCATTGTAAATTAAAGAAATCTGTACAGAAGAAACTGCTTGAATTTTTTGTATTAGAAGTTACAGCAAGAAGTGCAGCCGAT
>JAGCOT010000144.1 GCA_017645365.1 Neisseriaceae bacterium | reverse complement strand
TGACCGCAAATCTTTCCCACTTTTCTTGAAAGAATGTGAGTTTAGATTTAACTATGGGACACCAAAACAGCAACTCAAAACATTGCGAAAATGGTGTGGAATTTAACAATTTTTTGGGCTAATCTAATACAGCCCCAAAAAGAATTTATTGAAATAGATAGTTTTAATATTTAGGCAGCCTGAAAAAGTTTTCAGGCTGCCTTATTAAAATTATTCGATATATGGAACAAACACTTCTTCTTGATGGTAATCTCCCCATTGATTATCTTTTTGTTCTGTGGGTTCTAAACAAAAATAATAAACAATTAAAATACCAAAAATGGGAATAAGTAACAACAATGCAAACAAGCCACTTTTGCCCGTATCGTGCAAACGGCGAATAATTATTGAAATGGTTGGGCGTACAAAACAAAAAATAAATCCTATGGGAATAAGTAAAATAACTGTTAAACCCAATAAATCAGAAAACATGCCTCGATGTCGAATGATAACTTCTATTGATATAAAAAATAGAACAAGCGATATGATTGCATAAATTGGAATAAAAAATAACATAGATAAATGCCACGAGCCAAATTCTTTAAGCGTGGCACGAGCGTTGTCTTTGGGAATAAATGGTTTAATTAAAGGCATATCCGTTCCTTATAAAAATTATAGTCGGTTCACAGCAAAAACAGGCAAGGCAACTTTGCCTGCGACAGTATAAATAATACAGCAAGGCTATCGTTACGCTGCATGATTTTGCTGTGAATCGACTATAAAATCGCCCAAGGCTTGCTTTGTCAAGCAAGCCTTTAAGAGTACTCTTAAAGCGAAGTTGATGTCAAATAAAAAAACGCCGAAAGGCGTTTGTGGTAAAGGTTTCAGGCAGGCTGAAAAAGTGTGGGCAACAGAGTTGCCACGCTATGCTCACATTTAATCTACACAGGGAACGGGGAAACAGCCTCCTGAAGAAAGTTTTTTTCTTCTTGATTTTTTCGCTGTTGATTTTTTGGTGTTTGTTGATGATTTTTTATTTGCTTGTAATTTAGCATTTTTCAATTTTTCATCTATCAATGCTTTGGTGCATTTATCCAATGTTTGACATGCTTCAATCACTTCGTGGGCTATTTTTTGTTCTTGGGCAGTTAATGCCATTACAGAATTGCTTGATAACAAAGCAATAAATGTAAAAAGTATGGTTAATTTTTTCATCGGAATGTCTCCTAAAAATGGTTGATTGGAAAAAAAAAATTCGCAAGGCTTGCTTTGTCAAGCAAGCCTTATAGAGTACTCTATAAGCAAATGCTGTCGGCAAAGAAAACGCCGA
Source organism: Neisseriaceae bacterium (assembly GCA_017645365.1). GTDB lineage: Bacteria > Pseudomonadota > Gammaproteobacteria > Burkholderiales > Neisseriaceae > RGIG9985. The sequence goes on along the minus strand of JAGCOT010000144.1, from coordinate 7,723 downwards.
AAGGCGTTTGTGGTAAAGGTTTCAGGCAGCCTGAAAAGCAATTCCATTATTGCGAGTGCAAGGTGTGGTGATTGCCACGAGCGCTATGCACGCTCGCAATCAAAATATTTTTTCAGGCTGCCTGAAAACAGTTATTTCTGTATTGACAGAAATAACTAAATAAAATAAAATTACATATAAATAACTTTTAAGGAGCAAAAAATGAATATTGTATTATTAGGCGGTAGTGGTTTTGTAGGTTCTCGTGTTGCCAAAATGTTACGCAATAAAGGGCATATTGTTACCACGCCCACACGCAAGGAATTGGATTTACTCAATCCAAATCGGCAAAATATTGAAAAAATTTTTGCTGATAAAGAAGTTATTATCAACGCAGTAGGCGTAATGAGCCGATATGATGAAGTGTTGGATAAAGTGCATTATCAAACGCCCAAATTATTAGCCGAAATTGCTGCGGATATGAATATCAAACACTGGGTGCAATTATCGGCTTTGGGGGCAGATTCGCAATATCCTGCGGAATTTTTAGCCAGCAAGGGTAGGGGAGATAATGCGGTTTTGCACATTATGCCGAGCGTTAATATTGCTCGCCCATCAGTGATTTACGGGCGTGGCGGGGCAAGTTGTGAGTTGTTTATCAAATTAGCCAAACTGCCGATTTTGGGGCTGCCTGAAAAAGGTGATTTTGCCTTGCAACCTGTGCATGTTGATGAAGTGGCACAGGGTTTAGCCAATATGACTGAAAACCCAGTGCCACACAGCACAGTGGTGAATATGACAGGAGGTAAAGTGGTGTCTATGGCACAATATCTTGCCATAATGCGACAAAACCTACACCACAAACCGCCTGCGAAAATGCTGAATATTCCATTAAGCCTCATCAAACCGTTTCTGCCGATTGCCAAAGTGTTGAGTAACGGTATGTTAAGCCCTGACAGCATTAAAATGTTGCAAGACGGCAATACGGCGGATAATACTGCTTTTGCTCGTCTGTTGGGCACACCGCAAAGCCCTGAAATGTTTATTCAGGCTGCCTGAAAGGAAGTGAGTATTAGAAACCTTTGCAAAACTTGTCATTTGGAATGAAGCGTAAGCGTAACAAAACAAAGAGTTTAACATTGTTGTTTTATAAGGATATTTTTCGCCAAGTGTCAATGACAAATGATAAAGCATCAGGTTTTGCAAAGGGGGTTTGTTGGGGTCGTTTTAATTTTATTGAGCTGTTTGTACAGCTTTTATTTTGGCACGGATTTGTGGCAAGAGCTCGCGTGTGGCAAGTTCTCCGCGTTTAATCGCGTCTTCGCGTTTTTCAAATCCGCCTACTGCCCCCATTTCTAAAACATTAGGGCGAATGACAATGTCTGCTTTGGCAAGTTCATTGGTCAGCGAAGTTTGACTCATGATGCTTAAAGTTTGCCCCAAAGAAGCAAAAAATCCTTTTTTTCTATTGGGTTCTGGTTTGTCGGAAATATCTACCGCAATCACAAAGTCTGCTCCTAATTGGCGTGCAGCAGAAACGGGGACAGGGGCGGACAAACCACCATCAACATAGTGATTTTCGCCAATTTTTACAGGTTGAAAAATATTGGGAATACTGGCAGAAGCACGGACGGCTTGTCCTGTGTTGCCATAGTTAAATACGATGCTTTTGCCATTTTCAAAATTGGTAGCAATAGCCGCAAATCGTTTGGGAAATTTTTGTATGGGCAAATGAGCTACTTTTTCATTGATAAAGTTTTGCAATTTATCGCCTTTAATAAAGCCTTTGGTGGATAAGCGAAAATCGGCAACATCGCTTTTTTCAATATGTTCGGCTTCTGATTGTAAACGAGCACCATTCATGCCTGATGCGTATAAACTCCCCACCACAGCACCGGCACTGGTACCTGTTACGATGGAAATGGGAATTTGATTTTCCTCCAAAACACGAATCACACCAATATGAGCAAAACCTTTGGAAGCACCACCTCCCAACGCCAAACCGATGCGAATATTTTTCTTTATTGGCTTGTTGATGATGGGTCGTTTTGCCTGTGCTTCGCTTTCAGGATGTGTGATGATGGTAGGCTGTTTGTCATCTTTAAAATGACAAGCGGTAAGTAAAGACAAACAACATAACATTAAAAGGGATTTTTTCATATTTTTACTTGGTTTTTCAAAAACTTCGGAGATTAACAAATCAAATAATAAAAAGCAAATGCAACCTGAAAAAAAGTTCAGGTTGCCTGTTATTTTTATGTTGGCAGTCGGTTTTCATTGAGGCGAATAATACCGATGATGCCGATGACTAAAATATAAATATCCAAAGCAATCAAAATAAAAATGCCGATGCCAATGAGAATGGTCAAAACGCCAACAATCGCAAGGAGAATAGAAATCCAAGATTGTTTGCGAATATGGGCAAGATGAGATTTCGTTAATGCAGATTGCGTGTCATCGTCTGTGATATAAGCCACCAGCAAAGCGGCAATAATCATAAAAGGCACTAAAATAGAAGCTAAAAAACAGGCGTAAGCAGCATAACAACTGGTTTTATTATTCCGTGTAATGGCTTGTAATTTGTTTTGTTTGGGAATTTGCGGAGGAACATTGGACAATGCTTCGGCAAATTCGGAACAATCACACAAAGCAATCCATTCAGACAATCCTTGCCGCCACACAAGACTTTGGGCATTCAATACGCCGTTTTTGATTTTTTGACGAATTTCATCAGCACTTACCGCACCATATTGCGTGTTGTCAATGGCGTAAAACCATTGATTTTGTGTATTGTCTTTTGGTTTTAACGCGTCAAATGCAGTTTGTAAGATGGTTACCTCTTTTAAAGGTATCCAGTTGTCCATACCTTGTTGCCATACCAAACTTTCGTTGGTCAAAGTGCCTTGTGTGAATTTTTGGTATAAATCTTCCACACGCACCGGGCCGTGTTGAGTGTCATTCACTGCATAAAACCACTGATTTTCCATTATTTTTCCTTGTTAAAACAAGTTATTGACTTCGTTTTCTGGATTGAAGTCTTCCAGTTGTGGAGGTTGTGGTTCATCACTTGTTTTGATGGCTTCGGGGTCAAAATGAAAATTGACGGTAGAACGATGAACAAAACCACGCACTTTTTGGTTTTTTGTCCATTTCAGGCAACCTGAATTTTGATTAAAGTGATTGGGATAGCAGAAATCACCTTGATATTCTATTGCTAACCAATTATTCCATACAGCAGGGGTTTCACGATCCATCAATAATGCAGACATAGCGGTTTCTTTGGGAATCACGCCGACCACTTCGCAAGAAGTAGAAGCACATTGACGAATATTAGTATCGCGAAATGTTCCTAATGGTTGAGCATCGGATTGAACTTGCAATGCTTGAAGATTGATATCAGAAATCACGCCTGTGGAATGCAGCCAACCTTGTACGGTTTGATTTTGCTCCCAATGCGAACATTGTTTGCTATCTTGATTAAAGTTTTCAGGCAAGCACAATGGACCTTTGTAAAGAAAATGAATCCATCCTGTTGTTTTGTCGCCTTCGGCACGATAATCCATGTTTCCATCTTTATTTAAAATGGGATAAACCTTGGAATTTTTGGGAATGAGCCCTAATTTATCGCAAGTAGTAGCAGGACATAAACGCAAATTCAGCAAAACAGTAGTTGTAAAAGGTGTGTCGCTGGTTTGTGGTTGATTTTCAGCCTGTGGTTCAGATGCGATAACTTCCGATGCGGCGATTTCAGATGCCGCTTGCGTTTCTTGATTGAAAGTCAAACTGGAAATGGGATTGTTGCTTTCTTCTTGTGTACTTTCATTTTTATTGACGATGGAAGAAAATCGATGGAAAGCAAAATAAGTTGCAAGCATTGCCAATAAAAAAAACAAAAGAACAGCAAGCGTTATCCACAACCATGTTTTGGAAGATTTTTCTTCTGCCATCACTGCTTCTTCCATGATGGTTTCTTTTTGAGGCAATGGTGGCGGTGAGTTGTCTGATGATTGTTTGGGTAAAGGTGGCGGGGTTAAGGAATTGTCGGACATGCTGAACTTTCTGTAATCAATTGTTTTTTCAGGTTGCCTGTTTCTTTCTGAATAGGAAATGCTTTCAGGCTGCCTGTTTTTTAGATGAAGGCAGCCTGAAAAGGTTCAAGATTATTTTTGTTGCTTGACGATTTGCAAGCCTGCGGCGACTAATCCTCCAACATCAGCAATATTGGCGGGCATAATCATGGTGTTGTTTTCTTTGGCCAATTTAGCAAAGGCTTCTACATATTGTTCTGCAACGCGTAAATTTACGGCTTCAATACCACCTTCGGTTTTAATCGCGTTAGCAACTTGGCGTACAGCATCTGCTGTGGCTTGTGCCACCAACCGCATGGCTTCTGCTTCACCTTGTGCACGGTTGATTTGTGCGGTTTTGTCCCCCATCGATTGATTGACTAACGCTTGGGCTTCCCCTTGTGATTTTTGAATATCGGCTTCACGCTGCCCACTTGCCAAGTTGATTTGCTCTTGTTTTAAACCTTCGGATTGAGCAATACGAGCACGTTTTTCGCGTTCTGCGGTGATTTGGGCTTGCATGGCATGTAAAATGGCTTGTGGTGGTACCAAGTCTTTGATTTCATATCGCAAAACTTTTACGCCCCAAGATACCGCAGCTTCATCTAATGCGGATACAACTGCACTGTTAATGGATTCTCGTTCTTCAAAGGTTTTATCCAATTCCATGCGCCCAATCACTGAACGCAAAGTGGTTTGTGCCAACTGCGTGATGGCAACGACATAATTACTTGAACCATAGGAGGCTAATTGTGGATCGGTTACTTGAAAATAAATAATGCCATCTACGGTTAATTGCGTATTGTCGCGAGTGATACACACTTGACTGGGAACATCCATTGGAATTTCTTTTAAAGTGTGTTTGTATGCAATGCGATCCATAAATGGCACTAACCAGTGTAAGCCTGGTGATAAGGTTCGATAATAACGCCCCCAGCGTTCGACCACATAGGCTTCCTGTTGAGGCACAATTTTAAAGGTTTGAAAACCAACGACAATTGCTGCAATCAATAAAAATATAGGGATGGTTAGCATGATGAATCTCCTGTGGGTTGAATTTCAAGAATATTGCCATTGCGATTGACAATTTTGGCTTGTGTATTTTGAGATAAATCTTGTTTTTGGGCATGGGCTTGCCAAATGGTGCCACGATAATGAACTTGATACAAACCTCCACCGTTGTTTTGGGCGATGGTAACGCTTTGTCCAATGTCTAAATCATCGTACTGCGTATTTTGACTTTCTGGAATCAGTTTTTTACGGCGTTGCAAAGATGCTACGATAAAAATGCCAATAATCGCCAAAACAGCACAAACCGTAATATTCACTGCAAGGGCAGGCTGAATCGTAGCATTCAGGATGCCTGTGAGTAAAAATGCGATGGATAAAACCAGAAGATAGAATGTGCCTGAAAAAATTTCCAATACAAAAGCCGCAATAGCAAGTGCCCACCAAATCATGGATATTTCCTTTAAATACTTAAAATATACAAAAAAAATTGTAGCATATTTGTATTTTTATCAGCTATTTTGTTGCTGTTTATGACGGCGTGCCAAAATTTGTTTGCGGCGGTCGCGGAAAAATTGTATGCGAGTGCGGCGGCGATACCACCAAAAAGCAATCAAAGCGGCTCCCATCATCATGGCGATGATGACTAAAATTTGAAATTGATGAACTTTGGTCATCAACCAGTTAATGTTTTCAGCACTGTAATTGCCTAAATATACCCAAATGGGAACGGATAGGGATGCTGCCAATCCGTCCATCATGAAAAAACGAAAGTAAGAGATTTTTTTGCTGATGCCTGCGGAAATATAAATAGGCATACGCAAACCTGGTAAAAAGCGTGCAATAAACAACACGCCGTTGCCGTAGCGGTCGAATTGTTCTTGCACTTGCGTATAACGGCGTGGTGTCATGATGCGGGCAATCGGTCTAAATCGTAAAATGCGATATCCAAAAATTTTGCCTGCTGCAAACATGAGCCCATCACCTACCATTACGCCCAAAAAACCGACAATCACCATAGTATGCACATTGGCGTAACCCAAGCCTGCAACAACTCCACCTGTAATTAAAGTAATGTCTTCTGGAATAGGAATCCCCATGCCACATAAAATCAATACGACAAATACGGCAATGTAGCCATATTGCGTAAAGAGGGTTTCCAGTAAAGCAAAAACTTCCATAATTTTATTGGGTTGATTATTTCAGGCTGCCTGAATTTACGGATAAACAATTTTGGCATATGCCGAATGATTGTGAATGGATTCAAAATTTTCACTTTCCACCACAAAACGCTGAATGCGTTTTTCGGCTTTCAATACAGCCGCGACATCACGCACAATATCTTCCACGAATTTAGGGTGGTCGTAGGCGTATTCAGTAACGAATTTTTCATCAGGGCGTTTGAGTAAGCCGTATAACTGGCAAGACGCCTGATTTTCAATTAAAGCAATCATTTCTTCAATTTCAATCGCATCAGCACTGCACAAGCAAACCGTTACATGAGAACGCTGATTGTGAGCACCGTAAGCGGAAATTTCTTTGGAACAAGGACATAAACTGGTAACAGGAATCACCATTTTCAAGGTTTGATGATAAAGATTATTTTCAATCGAACCTGTAAGCGTGATGTCGTAATCCATTAAACTTTTAATGCCAGAAATGGGAGCGGTTTTGGTGCGAAAGAATGGTGCTTGAATTTCAATTTCCCCAGCGTTGGAATCCAAATCACGCAACATGGTGTGGGTGAGCAGTTTGAGCGTGTCGTAATCAATCACTTCATCAAAAGACTCAATCAATGCCACAAAACGCGACATATGCGTTCCTTTTTGTTCCGCAGGCAAATAAACCGACATGGCAACGGTGGCAACGGTGGCTTGTTCTTCATGACTCAAACGCAAAGGCAAACGCAACCCGCGAATACCCACACGATTGATGGATTGATTACGCATATCGTGTGTACTTTGCACATCTGCGATGGTGTTCATGAATATTCCTTAATCAATCTATGGTGAAAATTCTCATCACCATTTGTTTCAAAACCGAAGAGTATAACAAAATTAAGTATTTTCCGTAAGTTTGAGTGTTTTTAGCCTGCCAGCGGCTGTGTTAAACGAGATTTTTGTTTCAACATAGGGGAAAATATCAGCTTTTTCAGGCTGAAAGTCTTGCAAAATTGAATATTTCTTCGTTGTGTGTTGATCAAAAAAATCGTCTAACTTATGTTATGTCTTTGTTTTGGCACTACTACAACTTGGAAGTTGTACTTAACTTATACAGTTTTGTAAAAGTTTTAGTTTACCTAAATAAAAATGAGCACCCTGAAAAAAACTTTCTCTTGATGTTTATGACGAGCGAAATCGTAAACAAAGCATGATAATCCACTTACATCTCAACACGATTGATAAATTGATCAAACATTTCAGGTTGCCTACTCATTAAAACAGGCAACCTGAAAAAAACCGCCCTAAATTTAAGGCGGTTTGTTTTAATCCCTGCACGGGAAATGCTATAAAATACCGTGTGCTTGATTAAATTCCAACATCTGATCATTCAGGCTGCCTGAAAGATTGCTGTCATATGCAAAACTGTTTTGCGTATTGATGATGTTGTTTACTTCTTTATAATTCAACGATTTGCCGTCTTCGGTTTCAATGTTTTCAACACGATGA
>JAGCOT010000011.1 GCA_017645365.1 Neisseriaceae bacterium | reverse complement strand
ATTAAATAAAGACCAATCACCTTTTAATGTTTGCGTTTCTTCATCAAAAGTTTGTAAGAAAATCGGCGTAAAAATTTCTGGATAATCCATTTGTGCAGAAATTTGAGCAGCGACATAATCTTTAAATTTATTATATTCTGCAATAAGCAACGGTGCAGCCTTGCCGTGTGGATTGGGATCTCGTTCGCCCCAACACCAAGTGCCAAGATAATCTTCGCCAATCAAATGTTCCAACGAAACCAACTGGCGAGCGTCCATCACATGACCGTAACCTGCTCTGTTGGGATCGCGTGAATAAGGATCAACATCCGCACTGCCCGTCCATTGATAAATCAAATTATCCAATAAAGCAGTGCGATCGGCAGGACTTGCGACAACATATTCTTGAACCATCGTTTTCAAAGTTGCGTCCAAACTCATTGCCACCCACAGCGAATGCACATCGCCAAAAGCGTCAATATAAGGCAATTCGGCGAGTTCTGCCCACTCTTCATCGCTGACATTTAATCCTGTTAAATCAATGCTTTGGGCTTGGTTGGTTTGGAACCAAATGTCTTCGATGACGGTGGTGTGTCCGTCTTGCCAATGAACAGTGACGGTTTGACGGTGTTCGTTGCCGTTCTCGTCCGTAACATTTTGTTCTTGATAATTTAATTCAATGCGTTCAATCCCTGCATCGGCAACGGAAATCAATTCTTCACTTTGCGACACGCCGTCATTGATGGCATCTTGCCACAGCATAAGATTTTCCCAACCAGCATCATTGGCATCAATTACGCCATCACCATTGCTATCGAGTGTTTTTAATGCTTCAAAACCATTGACAGATTTGTCGTTATCACCAAACAATTCACTTGCATCATCAATGACGCCGTTTTTATTGCGGTCAATGGCTAAAAATGCGTCTTTGGCATTTAACCAAGCGGTTTTTTCGGCAAAACCGTCAGAGTCTATGTCGAAATATACGCCGTTTTTAAGAGCATAAGTGGCAATACCGTCTCCGTCTAAATCAATGGCGAGTGGGGATTTGACTTTTTCGGCGTCTTCTTTTTTGGGGGTTTCTTTATCTTCATCAGAAGGATCTGGATACAAAAGCAACTCTTGATAAGGATAATAGTAATAGCCAAATGGTACAAAGGCATCACCATCTTCATCCTTTTCTGTTGGAAGTTCGGTAACAGTGATTTCTCCTTTTTCATTTCTATAAACTTCATAAGCAACACCAGCAACAGTAATTGCTGCGCCTACTGCGACACCAACTGGTCCAAAAATAGGAAGAGATAATATAGATGCCGCCAAACCTGCGTAGTCGCTTAATTTAAGACTTTCTCCTGATCCAAGTTTTAAACCAAAAGCAATTAATCCTAAAAAAGGATTTGCTTTACCAACAGTAGTGCCATATCCTGCAATACCTGAAAGGGCTTGTGCTGATTCTACATACAATGCAGGATTACCTCCGTTTTGATGATATGACAATCCAACACCAGACATACTTCCTGCGGTTCCAATGGAATTTCCAATCTGACCAGCTGCTTGTTGTCCATCGGAGTAGGTCCCTTTGCGACCTGTAAAAATTCTTATAGGGTTAAATCCCATAATTTAGCTTCCTTCATTTTGATTAAAAAAACGATATTTAATTTGTAAAATCAAATACCAACCAAAAAACAAACTTGCACATAAAAAAAATACATTCATGTGTTTAAATCTATTAAGAAAATCATTAATATCTCTCAACGGTGTTTTAATGATTATTGTTTTGCAATTGGCTTTGCACTCATAATCTTTGAATGTAGCATTTAACAAAAAAGATTCAGAAAACATCCTGCCTTTTCGTTTATATTCTTTCGATTTATAAATAATTACATCATTACCAATAAATCGATGTCCTTTATTTTCTTCATAACATATTTCACTAACTTGTTCTCTTGTTGATTTTGGCTGATAACAAAGTATCTTATACTCCACCCCATTATATTTGACAGCAAAATAAGGACCAATATTATTACGATGATAATAATAAACTACTGTGTAAATACCAGAGTTAGGAAACTGAATAATTTTCATATTATTCCTATCCCATCTCGGTGGTAAAAAAGACAATAATAAGAAAATTAACAACAAAAATATTACCTGAATAAAATTTCTAAAATCAGTATGATTTTTGGGATGCAATGATTTTATTTTTTGCACAAAAAAATTATTCATAAAATATACACCATTCAAGAAAATAGGAAACCCTTTTTAAACATCATCTCAAATGATTGCTTCACACTCAACATCAACCCCTCTTTCATTCAATCAATGTCCGCCATTATAATGCTTTTTTTTTTTTTTTTGTCAATATAAAAAGTTTGATTTATATCAAAGTTTTGTCAATTAAATACATTTATCTTCATTTTTTAGAAATCACGAGTTTTTTGCTTGAAGAATAAATTTAGGGGCTGTATTAGATTAGCAGTTATGATAGACTGCAAAAATGAAGATAACGCATTGTAAATTAAAGAAATCTGTACAGAAGAAACTGCTTGAATTTTTTGTATTAGAAGTTACAGCAAGAAGTGCAGCCGATATTT